>DATFSB010000215.1:0-4371 GCA_035262825.1 Gemmatimonadales bacterium
GAGCGCGAACGGCTTTACGAGCTTCGAGATCAGCTCGATCGGCGTCATCAGTCCCGCCATCGCCACCGCGCCGAGGCCGTGCATCCCCGGTGGGACGAAGACGATCGTCTTGAGATAGCCCTTCGGTCCCAGCGCGAAGAAGCCCGAGATCTCGGTGATCAGGAACGTGAGCACGGCAAGGGTCGCCGTGACGACGATATTGCCGGTAGGTGTCGACCCGTACGGGATCAGGCCGAGGAGGTTGCAATAGAGAACGAAGAAAAACAGCGTCATGACGTAAGGGGCGAACTTCTTGCCGCTGTGACCGATATTGGCGACCGCGACGTCGTCGCGCACGAACAAGGCGATCGCTTCGATCGCGGCGCCGAAGCCCTTGGGGCCACGGCCTTCCTGTTGCCGCTTCTGCACGCTCCGCCCCGCCGTCCGCACGGTGAGGAACACGAGCAGCGCCGCAAGAAGCAGGAAGACGACATGCTTCGTAGGGGAGACGTCGACGCCGAATAACCGCCAACCGGTGGGCAGCGGGACCTCCCCGATGAACGGCAGCTCGAGGAAGTGGCTGTCCGACGTGTGCTGGAAGATCATGCCGCCGATGTCTGGGGCCTGCATCATTTCAAGAACCTCGTCTCCAGAAAAAGCAGCGGCAGCAGGACGGCGATATAGCCGAGCACCGTTTCGACGAGCGGCAGTGCGGTGCGGTGCGTCGCCGAAACGGCGAGCAGCGTTCCCAGCACCAGCGCTCGCACGCCCATCCCCGCGTACCAGCGCGCCATGAACACCTCCTGCGGAGCCGTCATCGCCGGCCGCAGCAGCAGGACGGCGGCGAGCTGTGCCAGGACGGCGATGCCGCCCCCGATCCCTGCCCCGCGCCCCCCCATCAGCGCCGCCACGGTCGCCAGCACGGCACCGGCGGCGACGAGCGTGGCGTACCGCCTCACGACTTCCCGGTGTCCTTCTGAACCCGGTAGTAGATGTTCATGAACCCGCCGAACCCGCCGACGAACGCCCCGGCAATCGTGAACAGCGGCCGCGAGCCGAACCAACCGTCCACCAGCCACCCCAAGGCGCCGAAGCCGAGGATCGCGCCCACGAAAGCGAGGGCGAGGGCGAAGTACTCGTAGCCCTGGCCATAGCCCTTGGACTCCGGCGTCTGATCGTCTGGCATCGGAACCGGGCGAAAATTATGCGCTTGTGAAATTTTTCGCAAGCAAACGGTCAGAGGTGCAACTTTATGTGGCACTTGGCAGTACAGAGGTGTATTCTACCCAGTCCATGACGACGACACCGCGTCCCGGCGCCCCTTCGGGGCTCTCCCCCCAAGGCGACGTCGAGCTGCTCGAGCGGCTCGCCGCGGCACGGGAGAAGCTGCTCGAGCAGGTGGGGCAGCGCATCGTGGGGCAGCGCGACGTCGTCGACGGGATCCTCACAGCCGTCTTTTCGGGTGGCCACGCCCTGCTCGTCGGCGTCCCGGGGCTCGCCAAGACGCTGATGGTGCAGACGGTGGCCGAGGCCCTCGATCTCAAGTTTTCGCGCATTCAGTTCACGCCCGACTTGATGCCCTCAGACATCACGGGGACGGAAATCATCGAAGAAGACACGAGCACCGGCAAGCGCGGCTTCCGGTTCGTGCGCGGGCCGGTGTTCGCCAACATCGTGCTGGCGGACGAGGTGAACCGCACGCCGCCCAAGACGCAGGCGGCGCTGTTGCAGGCGATGCAGGAGCACCAGGTGACGGCGGCGGGACAGACGCATGCATTGCCGGCGCCGTTCTTCGTGCTCGCGACCCAGAACCCGATCGAGCAGGAGGGTACGTACCCCCTGCCGGAGGCGCAGCTCGACCGCTTCATGTTCGAGCTGCGGGTCGGGTATCCGTCGCAGCAGGAGGAGGAAGCGATCGTCGAGGCGACGACCGCCGACGTCGCGACGTCGATCCGTCCCGTGTTGACGGCCGAGGATGTGCTGGCGCTGCAGCACCTGGTGCGGCGCATTCCGGCGACGAAGCCGCTCGTCGCCGCGGCGGTTGCGCTGGTGCGCAGGACGCGGCCCGACGATCCCGCGGCGCCGGAGTTCGTGAAGGAGTACGTGAGCTGGGGGGCGGGTCCCCGTGCCTCGCAGTATCTCGTGCTCGGCGCGAAGGCCGTGGCGGCGCTCGAGGGGCGGCCGATGCCGGACTTCGAAGACCTGAAGCGGGTGGCGCCGCTCGTGCTCACCCATCGGCTGGTGATCAACTTTGCCGCCGAGGCGGCGGGACGGACGGCGCGCGACCTGGTCAGTGAGCTGGTGTCGGCTTCGCCTTCTTCTTCTTGGTCTTGAGCGCGGCACGCGCCGCGCGAAACGCCACTTCATCGGCCGTCAGGCCGGACGTCATTCCCACACCGAGCTGACGCTCGGGCAGCAGGGCGTGGCCGCCGACCCAGAACTGCCGCTCCAATGAAGCGAGGCGTGTCGGGTCGAAATACCGCGCCTGCCAATCCCCGACAGTCGTACCTACCGGGATCGCCGCACTGAAGAAATTCGCGGCATCATAGGCGCGGTCCCCCGCCTTCGCCGGCTTGCTGCCGTCCAAGACCCACTTCTGCGCCGCTTTGCGCTCCGCCGAGCGCTTGTTGTACCAGCGCCAGCGATAGTGCTCGAAGACGTCTGCTACGTGCGCCGCATAGGCCTGGGCAAGGGCCTGGTTGCCGCGCACGAGCAGCAGGTTCTCGTCGTTGTTGTACGAGGCTTTGAAGCCGAGGTTGTGGCTGCCGGTGGCGACGACGCACTCGGCGTGGAAGGGATCGATCACGACGATCTTGTCGTGCACGACGGCGTGGCCCGCCTTGTAGATCTCGCGCTGCCAGGGCGGGAAGTCCTTGAAGATGCCGGCGGGTGCCACCATTTCAGCGTCCATCCCCGGCGTCCGGCCGGCCTCGAACTCGAGCGCCTCGACCTCGTCCGAGATGGCGCCGCGAATGAAGAGTCGCGGGTGCGCCTGACCGATCCTGGCCAGCTCCTTGATGATGGTCCAGCTGCTGGAGCTGCCGCTCGCGCCGGGCTGAAACACGAGGACGAGGATCGCCTGTCTGGCGTGGCGGCAGGCGTCGAACAGCTCCTGCATGTCGGGAGGCGTGGGGGGCGGCGGGTCCCCCTGCTTTGCCTTGGGAATGAAGTGCGCCGTATTGGGCGACGGCCACATCGACGCCCTGGTGTGCGGCACCAGGGGATACTCGATCGGCGGCTTGGCGTCTGCGGTCCTGAGCGCCTGCCCTTGCAGCTCTTTCACCGCGGCCGCCTTGGAAGGGATCGGCCAGGCGGTGGTGTCGGCGCGCAGAGTCTTCCAGTAATGGAGGTAACGCGTCGCCAGGTCGTGCGACTCGACAATGACGGCGTTGTTGTTCTGGGTGCAGAGACCCGACGCCGTCCAGTTGGTGCTGCCCGTCAGCACCGCGCGGGGGACGCCATGCTGGTCGACGTAGACCATGAACTTGTTGTGACCGATGCTGCGGCTTTCTGGGAGGTAACGGGAGATCAGCTCGGCGCCGGATTTCCTGAGGCGCGCTCGAGCGGGATGATTGGCGGCATCGTAGGCCTGCTTCGCGTCCCCGGTGTTATTCGAGAGAATGATGTGCAGCTTGCCTTGCGCGGCCTCGAGGCGACGGATCAACAGGTCATCGGTCAGCTCGTACAGGGCCGCGTAGCAATCGCCGCCGTCTTTCTCCCGTCTGTGCAGCAGCGAGAGCACGGCGTCCTGTAGCTGTCCCGCCAGGTGGGTGCGCGCCGAGCCGTTGGTGTCGGCGAGCGCTTTCTTGAGTCCGGCGAGGCTCGTGCCGCCGTAGTGGGCCAGGGTGCGGACCAGCGCCTGCGTCGACAGGATGCCGCGGTTGAAGTAGGCGCTCACAGCTCCGTAGTCCGGGCTGGGCGTCACGGGAGCGGTGACCAACGCGGCGACCCCCGCGAGCGGTGTGGCGTCTGCCTCGTCCCCCTGCATCGGCACGATGCGGTAGTGCACGGTGACGCCGCGTTGATTGGGCGCGAGCAGGTCGCGCCACTTGAACCCCTTGATGAGCGCGGGCGGACCGTGCGGGTCGACGGCGTCATGCGGCAGCGCGCCGCCGCCATGCGGGGTGGCCGAGGGGGAGACGTGGTCTTCGAAGGCGACAAGCGAGCGCAGCGGCGTGCCCGCCCCGGACTCGCCCTGCGCAAGTCGGTAGATATTGAAGCCGCTGCACCCCGGGAGGGGGGCGTCGAAGCTCCAGGCGATATGGACGATGTCGTTGTTGGCGATGGCCAGTGCATGAGCCGCCATGGTCCCCTCCCTCGCTTCACGCGGGGTAGAGCTACGACGCTACTGTTTCAATCCTGCAAAAGCGCAGACCCAAACTGCGTCAGGGG
>DATFSB010000216.1:0-4776 GCA_035262825.1 Gemmatimonadales bacterium
AGGCTGGGTGTCTCACGGGGTCGTGGCGTCGACGCCCTCCGACATCGCACGGTTCTTCCACGCGCTGTTTGGCGGGCGGCTCATCCCGTCACAGTCTCTCCGGGAGATGCAAACGCTCGTGTCGGTCGCCGGTGCGCCTCCGATGCCCTCGCCCCGTTGGAGTGCACCCGGCTACGGCCTCGGGATCGTGGGCATCCGGGAGTCGCCATTCGGTCGGTTGTGGGGGCACAACGGCGGCGGCCCGGGCTATCGGACCTCCGCGTACCACGCGCCCGACCTGGGGGAGCCGTCGGTGTGCGCGATGTGCTCGCTGGAAGGAGACCCGGGGGCAGACCCGCTGGTCTTCTCCGTGTTCGCCGCGCTCCGCTGAGGCTCAGAGCTTGCCGAGAGCGCGGAGGATCACCTCCGGCGTCATCGGCACGCGGGTCACGCGCGCCTTGAAGGGGCTGAGCGCGTCGTTCACCGCGTTGAGCACCGCGCCCGGCGCGCCGGCCACGCCGCCCTCGCCCGCGCCCTTGAACCCGCCCTCGGAGTAGGCGGTGGGCGTCTCCACGTGGGTCACCCCGATGTCGGGCATCTCCGCGGCCATTGGCACCAGATAGTCCATCATGGTGGTGGTCAGGAGCTGGCCCTGCTCGTCGTAGACGCAGTGCTCGAAGAGCGCGTCGCCGATGCCGTGGGCCACGCCGCCGCGGATCTGCTCGTCGACCAGCATCGGGTTGATGATGCGCCCGCAGTCCTCCGCGACCCAGTGGCCGAGCAGCTTCACGAACCCGGTCTCCACGTCGACCTCCACGTAGGAGAGCTGCACGCCGTTGGTGTAGGCCAGCGGCTGGTGGCGCGGCACGTAGTGGCGGGTCACGGTGAGCTCGGACTGGAAGTCCTTCGGGAGCTGATCGGGGCGGAAGTAGGCGACCCGGCCGAGCTCGGAGAGCGGCAGGCGCGACTCGCCGGTGCGCGCGTCGATCACGTGGCCGCCCGCACGTCGAGATCGAGCGCGTCGGCCTCGAGCACCACCGCGGCGACCTTCAGGATGTTCTCCTTGAGCGCCTTGCCGGTCTGGATGGTGGCCTCGCCGCCGATGCCCGCGCCCCGGCTGCCCCACGTGCCGCCGCCGTAGGGCGTCACCATGGTGTCGCCGGTGACGACTCGCACATCGTCGATCGGGACGCCCACGGTCGAGGCGGCCACCTGGGCCAGGATCGTGTCGGTCCCCTGCCCCTGCTCGGTGATGCTCGAGATCACGGTCAGCTTCCCGCTCGGCTCCAGGCGAATCGTGGTGCCGTCCTGCGAGGAGATGCGCGCGCCGCCGGTGCCGTAGGTCTGGGCGCCGGGCACCGTGAGATCGATGAACACGCAGAGACCGAGCCCGCGGTAGAGCGAGCGCGCCCGCAGCCGATCGCGCTCCTCGCAGAGCGTCCGGTAGCGCGAGAGCTCCAGCACCGCGTCGAGCGACTCTTCGTGGGAGAGCTTCTCGAAGAAGAGGCCGGTGGGCGCGGTATACGGATACATGTCGGCGGTCAACAGGTTCCGCCGGCGCACCTCGACCGGATCGAGGCCCAGCTCGCTGGCCACCCGGTCCACCATTGCCTCCATCACCAGCGCCGCGACCGGGTGCCCCACCGCGCGGTACTGCGACATCGGCGTCTTGTTCTGGAACACCACGCGACCGCGCGCCTCGTAGTCGCGGAAGCGATACGGGCCGGGCGTCGTGCGCAGTACCTGCCCGCTCTCGACCACGCTCGAGCGCGGGTACATGGAAAACGGGCCGACCGGGGCCAGGTCGTCGAGGCGCATGGCGACGATCGTCCCGTCGCGCTTGACGGCCACCTCCGCGGTCACCCGATGGTCGCGGGAGTGGATGTCGGTCTGGAACGACTCGACGCGATCGGCCAGGAACTTCACCGGCCGGCCGAGCATCACCGCGAGCGCGCAGGTGGCGATCTCGTCGGGATAGGTGTGGATCTTGAGGCCGAAGGAGCCGCCCACGTCCTTGTTGATCACCCGCACGCGGTGCTCGGGAATGCGCAGGTGCCGCGAGAGGATGTCGTGGAACATGTACGGCGCCTGGCCGGAGTGGTACACAGTCAGGGTCTCATCGGCCGGATCGTAGTCCGCCAGCACCACGCGCGGCTCGAGACTGACGACGGTGTGCCGGCCGGTGTCGAAGGTGTCGCGGTAGACCGCCTCGGCGGCGCGGAAGGCCGCGTCGACCTCGCCCGACTTCACCCGCGACTCCAGCACCAGGTTGTCGCCCAGCTCCGGATGGATGACCGGCGCGCCGGGCGCCAGCGCACCCTCCGCGTCCACCACGGGCGGCAGCGGCTCCCAGGTGATCCGCACCCGCGCGCAGCCGTCCTCGGCGAGGGCACGCGACTCGGCCACCACCGCGACCAGCGGCTCGCCCTGCCACACCGCCTTCTCGACGGCCAGCGGATACTGCGGCGCCGACTTCATGCTGGCGTAGTTCTTGAGCACGCCCACCCACGGCTCGCACCGGCCGGCCATCTCCCGCCCGGTCACCACCGCGACAACGCCGGGCAGCGCCGCGGCCTCCGCGGTATCGATGGCCGCGATGCGGGCGTGGGCGTGCGGTGAGCGCACAAACGCCGCGTGCAGCGTGTGCGGGATCACCACGTCGTCGGTGTAGACGCCGCGGCCGGCCACCAGCCGGGCGGTCTGCGGTCGCACCACCGAGCGGCCGACATAGCCGCCGTCGCCGGAAGCCGCCGGGGCCGCGGGGCCCTCGGCCCGACCGGCGGCGGCGTTCAGCACCGCCTGGACGATCGCGTGATAGCCGGTGCAGCGGCAGTAGTTGCCGCCGAGCGCCTCGCGCACCGCGACCGGATCGGGATGCGGCTTCCGCTCGAGCAGCGCCTGGGCGGTCAGCAGCATGCCCGGCGTGCAGAAGCCGCACTGAAGTGCGTTCTCCGCCCGGAAGGCCCGCTGCAGCGCCGCGATTGCCCCGCTCGCCGCGACGCCCTCGATGGTCTCGACGTGGCAGCCGTCGGCCTGGGCCGCGAGCATCAGGCAGCCGCGGATCGGCTTGCCGTCCATCCGCACCGTGCAGGCGCCGCAGACGCCGTGCTCGCAGCCGATGTGCGAGCCGGTGAGCCCCAGCTCGTAGCGGAGGAAATCGACGAGGTTCTGGCGCCCCTCGACCTCGCGGGTCACCGGCGCGCCGTTGACGGTGAGCGTGATCTTCATGACCGCTCCTCCACCAGCCGGCGGACCACGCGGGCGAGCAGCACGCGGGCCAGGTGCCGGCGCAGCGCGGGCGAGCCGTGGAGGTCACCTGGCGGATCGAGGTCGCGGTCGAGCGTGGCGCCCGCCGCGGTTAGCACCGTGTCGTCGGGACGCCGGCCGGCCAGCGCCGACTCGGCGCCGCGCGCCCGCACCGGCGTGCCGCCGACGCCGAAGAACACCAGCCGCGCCTCCGCGATCGCGCCGCCCTCGACGCGCGCGCCGGCGGCCAATCCGGCGAGGGCGAAGTCGCCGTGGCGGCGGGCCAGCTCCTCGAATCCCCAGCGCCATCCCGGCGCGAGCGTCGGCACCGTGATCGCGGTGACGATTTCGCCCGGCTCGAGCGCGGTGGTGTAGACGCCGCGGAAGAACTGGGCCGCAGGAATGTCGCGCGCGCCGCCGCGTCGCCTGACTCGGATGCCCGCGTCCAGGGCCACCGCGCACGCGGGAAGCTCCGCGGCGGGATCGGCGAGCGCGAGGCTCCCGCCGATGGTGCCGCGCGCCCGGATGGCCGAGTGGCCCACGTGCACCACCGCGGCCCCGATCAGCGGCGCGCGCTCGCGCACCAGCGCGGAATGCTCGAGGGCGTCCTGGCGGACGAGGGCGCCGATGACGAGCCCTTCGGGCGTGGCGCGGATCGCGTCGAGGTCGGGCAGGCGGTTGATGTCGATGATCGCGCGCGGCGCGGCTAGGCGCAGGTTGAGCGCGGGCACCAGGCTCTGGCCGCCGGCCAGGATGCGGCCGTCGTCGCCGTAGCGGTCCAGCAGGTCGAAGGTCTCGGCGAGCGAGGCGGGGCGATGATACTCGAACGGGGCCGGCTTCATGACGGGCGGTCCTTCTCTGGCGTCCTGGCCATGGCGATGGCTCAGATCGAGACGTGCCCGCAGTCGACGAAGAGGCAGGTGCCGGTGACGTACGAGGATTCGCTCGAGGCCAGGCACAGGATGCACGCCGCGACCTCGGCGGGCGTGCCGGGGCGCTTGAGCATGGCCCCGCGGCCGAGCTCGGCCTGGAACTGCTCGGGGGTCTTGCCGGCGGCCACCGCGCGCCGCTCGTGAAAACGGGTGAAGATCGGGCCGGGACAGACCGCGTTGACCCGGACCCCGTCGACGGCGTGATCGAGCGCCATCGCCCGGCTCAGGCCGGTGACCGCAGCCTTGGTGGTGTCGTACTGCACCATGTTGCCCCCGGCGACGATCGCGCGGATCGACGCGACGTTCACGATCGAGCCGCCGCCCCCCTGACGCATCATCGGGATCGCCGCCTTAGCGCAGAAGGCGTAGCCCTTGACGTTCACCGCAAGGATGGCGTCCCAGCTCTCGTCGCTCGCGTCCACCACCGTCTGGTACAGGCGCATGCCCGCGTTGCTCACCAGCACGTCGAGGCGGCCGTACTGCTCGCGCGCCGCCCGGATGAACGCGACGAGTCCGACTCGCGCTCGGTTCGGGTCTCCACGAATAGGGCGCGCCCGCCCTTGGCCTCGATCTGGTCGGCGATGCTGCGGCCCCGCTCCGCGTCGATGTCCGCGATGGC
>DATFSB010000217.1:0-11690 GCA_035262825.1 Gemmatimonadales bacterium
TCCCGATCGTGCACCTCGCGGCCGAATGCTGGCCGTGGGCGCGCACCGGCGGGCTGGGCGAAGCCGTGGCCAGCCTCGCAACGTATCAGGCACTGGCGGGGCTCCCGACCACGGTCATCATGCCGCTGTACCGCGCCGTGCGGAAAGTCGTGAAACAGCTCGAGCCCGTGGGCGAGCCGTTCGCCGTGCAACTCGGCCCATCCGTCGAGCCAGCCCGTCTGTTCCGGCCGCGCGGCCGCGTGCGCGGCGCCAACGTCATCTTCATCGAGCATCCCGGGTTTTTTGATCGCCCGCAGCTGTACGGTGAGAAGGGCGATTATCCCGACAACTACCGCCGCTTCGCGTTCATGTCCCTCGCGGCGATCATGGCGCTGCCGCAGATCGCGCCCGGCGCGGCGATCCTGCACGCGCACGACTGGCACGCCGCGCTCAGCCTCGTCTACCTGCGCACGGCGTTCGCGGGACATCCGTATTACCGGCACGTCCCCGCTGTGCTCTCGGTGCACAACGCCGGGTTCCAGGGGCATTTTCCCGCGGCGACCATTCCCGACGTCGGCCTGCCGTGGGAGCTGTATACGTGGCGCGTGCTGGAGTGGTACGAGCGCGCCAACTGGCTGAAGGGCGGTCTCGCGTTCGCCGACGCGGTGGTGACCGTGAGCGCGACGCACGCGCGCGAGCTGCAGACGCCGGGCGGCGGGTTCGGGTTGCAGGAGACTTTCCACCAGCTGCGCGACCGGCTGTTCGGGATCGTCAACGGCATCGATCACGAAGTCTGGGATCCGACGCACGATGCGCAGATCGCGGCGACGTTCTCCGGCGCCAGCCTGGACGGCAAGCGGCAGTGCAAGGAGGCACTGCAGGCGCGCTTCGGGCTCGCCGCCAATCCGCGCACGCCGATCTTCGGCATGGCAGCGCGGCTCGTGGCCCAGAAGGGACTCGATCTGCTGGTCGACGGCCGGGCGCTCGGCGCCGCCGACGCGCAGTACATCTTCCTGGGACAGGGAGACGAGCGCTACGTGCAGCCGCTGCAGCAGCTCGCGGCGCGCCACCCCGAACGCATCGCCGTCGACACCGGCTTCACCGACGAGCTGGAGCACGTCGTCATCGCCGGCGCCGACATGCTCCTCATGCCGTGCCAGTACGAGCCGTGCGGCCTCACCCAGATGCGCTCGCAGCGGTACGGCACGCTGCCGGTGGCGCGCCGCACCGGCGGCCTGAACGACACCATCGACGACGGGGTCACCGGATTTCTGTTCGATGAGTTCTCGACCGACGCGCTGGTGCACACGCTGCGCCGGGCGATGCACCAGTATCAGAACGAAGCGGGATGGAAGGCGCTGATGCGCAAGGCGATGGCGAAGAACTTCAGCTGGGAGCGCTCGGCGCTGAAATACCTCGCGGTCTACCTCAAGGCGCTGGAAGTCGCCGAAGGCACCGGACGCGCCACGGACTGACGCAGTTCAGTCGTGTCCCGCGATGTACGCCCGAATCATCCTCTCCCAGTACGGCCAGTCGTGCGACCAGCCGTTCCAAACGCGCAGCGCGTTGCCGATGCTCTTGCCCCAGAGAATCCCCGAGAACTCCTCGTTGTTGGGACAGGCGGGATCGTCTCGTCCCACGGCGAGCACGATGTCCTGCTTGCGGAATGCGTCGAGCCGCGCGGGATCCTGCTCGTGCCGCATGAAGTCGGTCGGGTTGCACGCGTAGACGTTGTTGTCGGAGTAGCCGCCGGTCAGTCGCTTGATGTCGTAAGTCCCCGACAGGCCGATGATGCGATTGACGCGCTCGGGATGACGCAGCCCGAAGCACGCGGCGTGATAGCCGCCGAAGCTCGCTCCGGTCGCGATCACGAACGGATTCGAATTGCGGGATGTGGTGAACGGCAGCACCTCGTCGAGCAGGTAGCGGTCGTACAGCAGATGCCGCCACGCGCGCGCCCCGGGATGGAGGTGCTCTCCGTACCAGCTCTCTTCGTGAACGTGATGAAGGCAGAACATCTGGATCCAGCCGCGCTCGAGGTGGACACCGAGCACCTCGGGGCGGTGCATGTGGCGATCGGTCCACTCGCTGCACGAGCCGAGGCTCGTCGGAAAGACGAGCACGCGCGCGCCGGAGTGGCCGACCACCTGGAGCGGCATCTCGCGCCCCAGCGTCGGGCTGTACCACTGCACCCGTTCGACGCTCATGGCCGCACCAGGAACGGCAGCGCCTTGCGAAAGCGCCGCCCCCAGTCGGCCTCGCGGTGCGCGCCGTCCCGGTCCTCGACGTAGCGCAGCGTGCGGCGCGGCTCGAAGCCGCGCGCGATCAGCAAATCGCGCATCTTGCGGGCCAGCATCAGGTGTCGTTCTCCTTCGCGCAGGCCGATGTCGAGATAAATCCGTCCCGCGGGGCGGGGGGACCGGGCCACCACGTCGAAGATCGCCTCATTTCCGAACCACAGCGACGGGCTCAGGGCGCCCGCGAATCCGAAGACGGCGTCGCGGCGGAAGAAGGCGTACAGACTGATCAAGCCGCCGAGCGAGGACCCGGCGATGCCGGTGGTCTCCCGGCCGGGCGCGGTGCGGAATCGCTCGTCCACCAGCGGCTTCACCGTCGTCAGGAGAAAGTCGAGGTAGCGATCGCCGGCGCCGCCGCCCGTTCCGGGCTCGGCGAACGGGCTGTACTCGTCGAACCGCGCCTTGCCGGCATTGTAAATCCCCACCACGATCGGCTCGATGCCGCGCCGGCTTGCCCAGCCCAGCGCCGCGGTGAGTCCCCAGTCGCCCGCGAAGCTGGTGCGCGGGTCGAACAGGTTCTGTCCGTCCTGCATGTACAGCACCGGGTAGCGGCCCTCGCCGGTCCGGTAGGACGACGGGGTCGACACGATCAGGGTGTGGCTCGCCTCGAGGCCCGGGCTCGGGACATCGGGAATCAGGTGCAGCTCGCCCCGCCAGGCGCGGGCGCGCGCGCGGGAGCGCCAGCGGACGGCGAAACGGGAGAATCGCAGCATGCGCAGGGGAAGAATGTATCTTGAGCGCCACCGTCGTTCCAGAAACCATCAGCGGAGGAGCAGCGGGTGAGCGCGCAGGTCATCCGTAAAGTCGGTCTGATCGTGGGGCGGGAGTGGTCGTTCCCGCCGCAGTTCATCGACGCGGTGAACCGCCGCGACGCCGGGGTGACCGCCGAGCTGGCGCTGCTGGGCGGAGAGGCGATGGACGGCGCCGGCGCGTATGCGGTGCTGATCGACCGCATCTCGCACGAAGTGCCGTTCTACCGCGCCTACCTGAAGCACGCCGTGCTGCAGGGCGTGCGGGTCGTCAATAACCCGTTCATGTGGAGCGCCGACGACAAGTTCTTCGGCGCGACCCTCGCGACACGCCTCGGTGTCGCGAGCCCGAAGACGATGCTCGTTCCCAACAAGGAATACATCCCGGGGATCAAGCACGACGAGAGCCTGCGCAACCTGAAATTCCCGATCGACTGGGACGCGATCGTGCGCGAGATCGGGATGCCCTGCATCCTCAAGGACGCCCACGGCGGCGGGTGGAAGGACGTTTACGTCTGCCGCTCGAAGGACGAGCTGCTCCACCACTACGATCAAACCGGCCTGCACACGATGATCGTGCAACAGTTCATCGAGTGGGACCAGTTCGTCCGCTGCATCTGCGTGGGGCAGCAGCATGTGTTGCCGATCCACTACGATCCCAAGGCGCGCGCCTATATCGTCGACGATGCCTATCTGAGCCCCGCGCTGCGGGAGCGCATCGTGCGCGATTCGCTCACGCTGGTCCGTGCGCTCGGCTACGACATGAACTCGATCGAGTACGCCGTGAAGGACGGCGTCCCCTACGCCATCGATTTCATGAATCCCGCGCCCGATTTCGACGTCAACTCGCTCACCCCGACCTACTTCGAGTGGGCGGTGCAGCACATGGTCGACCTGGCGATCGCGCTGGCGACCCGGGAGACGGCGGGGCGGGACTTCCACTGGAACGCCTTGTTCGCGGGGCGGGGCGCACGCGCGGGATGACGTCGGGCGTTCCGGAGGCCATCGCCCGCTACCACGATCTGCTGGCCCGGGACTTCGCCGCCGAGTCGCAGGCGATGCTCGCGGACGAGCAGAAGCGCCGCGGCGTCTACTTCGGCGACCGGCCGCTCTGCACCGCGTTGCGGCCGCGCTTCTTTTCTCCCGACCAGTACCGCTACGTGCGGGCGCGCTGCGCCATGATGCTCAGCGCCATGGGCCGGCTGCTGCGTGCGGCGCTACAGGACGCCGACCTGCGCCGCCAGTTTCGGCTCATGGATTGGGAGGAGGAGCTGGTCCAGGTCGATCCCGGAATCCCGGAGCCCAGCCCCACCTCGCGCTTCGACTCGTTTTATTTTCCCGAGACGGGCGTCCTGTGGCTCACCGAGTACAACGCCGAGACGCCGACTGGGGCCGCCTACGGCGACACGCTGGCGGACATCTTTCTGGCGTTGCCGGTGATGCGGCAATTCCTGCGGACCGTGGATGTGCGGCCGCTGCCGGGCCGCCACGGCATTCTGCACGCCGTGCTCGGCTCGTACGCCGCCTGGAGCGGGTCGAGCAGCCTGCCGCGCATCGCCATTCTCGACTGGCGTGAGGTGCCGACATTCAGCGAGTTCGTGCTGTTTCAGGAGTACTTCCGCTCCCATGGACTCGAGGCGGTGATCGTCGACCCGCGCGAGACCGAGCTCGCGAACGGCCGCCTCATCGCCGCCGGCGCGCCGGTCGACCTGATCTACAAGCGCGTGCTGATCAGCGAGCTGATCGACCGCTGCGGCATGGACCACGCCGTCGTACGGGCGGTGCGGAACCGCGCGGTATGCATGGTGAATGGGTTTCGCTGCAAGCTGCTGCACAAGAAGGCGAGCTTCGCGGTGCTCGGTGACGAGCAGAATGCCCGCCTCTTCTCCGAAGAAGAGCGCGAGGCCATCCGCGCCCACATTCCCTGGACCCGCGTGCTCGAGGAGCGAAAAACGCGTCATGCGGGAAAGGAGATCGACCTCGTGCCGTTCGTGCTGGCGCAGCGCGAGCGCCTGGTGCTCAAGCCGAACGACGAATACGGCGGCAAGGGCGTCGTGCTCGGCTGGGAGGTCTCGGACACCGAGTGGCAGGAGCGGGTGCGCGCGGGATTGACCGAGCCGCACGTCGTCCAGGAGCGCGTGCCGGTGCCGCGCGAGCCGTATCCCAGCGTCGCCGACGGCACGCTGCACATCGCCGACCGCATTCTCGATACCGATCCGTTCGCGTGTCAGGGCGCATACGTCGACGGCTGCCTCTCGCGCCTGTCGACGGCGGCGCTGGTCAACGTCACCGCCGGCGGCGGATCGCAGGTCCCCACCATGCTCGTGGAGCCCCGATGAAGGCGCCCTCGCTGACCCTCGGCATCGAAGAGGAGTATCAGATCATCGACCCCGAGACGCGGGAGCTGAAATCGTACATCACGCAGATCCTCGAACAGGATCATCTGGTGCTGTCGCAGGTGAAGCCGGAGCTGCACCAGTCGATCGTGGAAGTCGGCACCAAGGTCTGCAAGACGCCCGCCGACGTCCGCGCCGAGCTGCGCAAGCTGCGGCGCGAGGTCATCGAGCTGACCGCGAAGAACGGGCTGCGCATCGCCGCCGCCGGGACCCATCCGTTCTCCCACTGGGCGCAGCAGGAGGTGACCCCGCTCGAGCGCTATCTCGGGCTGCGCGAGGCGATGGGGGAGCTGGCCCAGCGTTTGCTGATCTTCGGGACCCATGTGCACATCGGCATCGAAGACCGCGAATTCCTGGTCGACGCGCTCAACGTGTCGCGCTACGTGCTGCCCCACATCCTCTGTCTCTCGACCAGCTCGCCGTTCTGGATGGGGCGCAATACCGGACTCAAGTCGTACCGCTCGGTCGTGTTCCGCGGGTTCCCGCGCACCGGCGTGCCGCGCGCGCTGCGCTCCTGGAGCGAGTACACCGACCTGGTCGAGATGCTCACCACGACGGGCTGCATCCCCGACGGCACGAAGATCTGGTGGGATGTCCGCCCCAACTGGAATTATCCGACGCTCGAGTTCCGCATCTGTGACGTCTGCACCCGCATCGACGAGGCGGTCTGCGTGGCCGCTATCCTGCAGGCGGTGGTGGCGAAGCTGTGGAAGCTGCGGCGCGACAACATGACGCTGCGGGTCTACCCGGCCGATTTCATCGAGGAGAACAAGTGGCGCGCCGTGCGCTATGGCCTCGACGGGCGGCTCATCGATTTCGGCAAGGGCGTCGAGCTGCCGGCGCGCGATCTGATTCGCGAGCTGCTGGAGTGGTTCATCGGCGACGTCGTCGACGAGCTGGGCAGCCGCCAGGAGGTCTCCTACGCCTACAAGATTCTCGCCGAGGGATCGAGTGCCGACCGCCAGCTGGCGACGTTCCAGCGCACCAACGATCACAAGGCCGTTGTGGATCAGCTGATCGCCGAAACGGCGGAGGGGTTGTAATCGACATGACGGACCGGCCGGTCATCGGTATCACGACGCAGACGCTCGAAGCGATTCCCGACCAGCTGCCGCGTTGCTGGGTGATGAGCCAGCGTTACGTGCAGGTGCTGGTGCAGGCGGGCGCGATCCCGTGGGTGATCCCGTTGCTGGAGCACGACGAGACGACGCTGCGCGCCATCTATGAGCGCACCGACGCCCTGTTCCTCCCTGGCGGCGTCGACATCGATCCGGCGACGTACGGGGAGACGCGGGCGGCCACGTGCGGTCGCACCGATCCCGCGCGCGACTGGACCGAGCTGCTGCTGACACGCTGGGCGCTCGCGGACCGGAAGCCGGTGCTGGCCGTTTGCCGTGGCGCGCAGATCCTCAATGTCGCGGTCGGGGGAACGCTGTATCAGGACATCGGCGCCGAGCACCCGTCCGGCGTGAAGCACGACCAGTTTCCCACCGGCGGCCGCCGCCGCGACGATCTCAGCCACGACGTGCGGCTCGCTTCCGGCTCGCGGCTCGCGGGCCTGCTCGAAACCGATGTGCTGGCGGTGAACAGCATGCACCACCAGGGCATCGCGCGCCTGGCGCCGGGTCTCACGCCCGTCGCCCTCGCCAGCGACGGCCTGATCGAGGGCGTGGAGGTGACGGACGATCGGTTCGTGCTCGGAGTCCAGTGGCACCCCGAGGATCTGGTCGAGGTCGACCCGCGGATGCGGCGGTTGTTCGACGCCTTCATCGGCGCCGCGCGCGGATACCGGCGGTGACGACGGTGGCGACCCGGTGCGGCACCGTGGTGCTGGCGGGCCTCCCCAACGTCGGTAAATCGTCGCTCTTGAACGCGCTGGTCGGGGAACGCCTCTCCATCGTGTCGCCCAAGGCCCAGTCGACGCGCGTCCCCGTGGTCGGCGTGCTCACGCGCGGCGACGCCCAGTTCATCTTCACAGATCCGCCGGGGTTGCTCACGCCGTCCTACCAGTTGCAGGAGCGCATGCGGGAAGCGGCGCTGCGGGCCATCGCCGATGCCGAGGTGATCGCGCACCTCCATCCGCTGCCCGACGCACCCGCGCCGCCGTTCGTCGCGGCCGCGGGGCTTTCCGTCGCGCCCAGAGCACCGGTCGTCACCGTGTACACCAAGGCCGACCTCGTGCCGCCCGAGCGTCGCGCGCCGGGTGCGACGGGCATCGCGGTGTCGAGTGCGACGGGAGAGGGCATCGACGGCCTGCTCGACGCGCTGGCCGAGCGCCTGCCCGGCGGGCCCTTCCACTATCCGGCGGATGAGCTGGCAACGCAGCCGCTGCGCTTCTTCGTGTCCGAATATGTCCGGGAGGCGGCGTTCGAGGTGCTGGAGGAGGAGCTGCCCTACAGCGTCGCGTGCGAAATTGAAGAATTCCGGGAGAGCGAGACCCCGACGTATATTCGAGCAACGGTCTATGTCGAGCGGGACAGCCAGAAGGGGATCGTGATCGGCCACCAGGGGCGGACCATCAAAGCGATCGGTCAGGCGGCGCGCGCGCGCATCGAGGGGCTGATGGGCGGCGCCGTGTATCTCGATCTGAACGTGAAAGTGCTGGGCAACTGGCGGCGGCAGGAAGGGCTGCTGCGCCGTCTGGGGTATGCGACATGAGCCTCGCACCGGAGCTGCTCGAGATTCTCGTGTGCCCGAAGTGCAAAGGGACGCTCGAGTACCGCCAGGAGCCGGCGGAAGAGTTGGTGTGCACAGCGTGCCGGTTGATCTATGCGGTCGAAGACGACATTCCGATCATGTTGATCGATGAGGCCAAGAGCTTCTGAAGCCGGATGGGCGGATGGCCGGATAGGCGGATGGAGAACCGCATTCGCCTTGCTGATCCTGTCCGCCCATTCGACCATCCGCCTGTCCGCCCAGGACCAGCCGCTGAATGCCGCAGCGCTGTTCCTGTTGTTTCCGGTAGGTGCCCGGTCGGTCGCGACGGGGCAGGCGGCTGCGGCGTCGGAAGGGCGCGGCGAAGTCGTATTCCAGAATCCCGCGGGAGTCGCCTCCCTCACGTCCAGCGAATTTGCGCTCCACACCTCGGCGCTCGCCGCAGGTCCCACTACCGCGCTCACTGCCTTCTTCCCGCGACGCGGGATCGGCGTATTCGGGGCGACATTCTATCTGGCGGATTACGGCACTCAACCCAACGTGGATTCGAACGGCGTTGAAATCGGTCAGAACTCATCCCGCAACCTTGCACTGCTGGCGACCTTCGCCGCGCCGTTGACGAGTGGAATTTCCCTGGGTGTGAGCTACAAGCTCATCCAGTTCCGCGTGGATTGCAGCGGCGGAGGATGCCTGAACCTGCCTTCTGGGGAGGGGGTGACGCATGCCTTAGATGTGGGGGGGCAATTCACGGTCGGTACGGATCACGAGTTGAGGATTGGCGTCGCGCTCCGCAACCTGGGATTTCCCCTCCAGGTCAACAACAAGGACCAGGCGGATCCGCTACCGACGCGGCTCACCGTGGGGGCCACCTACAGACTCCAGCTGCGACCTGTCTCTGAAGACTCGAGCGATAATCGGTTCGACGTGCGCATGCTCGCCGACGTCGAGAGTCCGTTGCGCCAGACGGGCAACCCGGATGTGCGTGTGGGCGTCGACGTCGGATACCAGGAGCTGGTGCGAGTGCGCGGCGGGTATGCGTTCCAACGTGCCGGGTTGTCCGGTCCCAGTCTGGGTGTCGGCCTCAAGACCGGGGCGATCGGTGTGGATCTGGCGCAGTTGTTCCTGACGGGGACCGACCTCATTACGAACGGCTCCACCTTTCTATCATTTCGAGTCGTCTTTTGAGAGGTCCGACCGTCCCGACGGCCGGTCTGATGGCGTTGATGGTGTCATTCCCTCCGGGTCGGATCGCGGCCCAGGTCATCGATTCTCAGACGGCGGTGGCGCGCGCGCGGCTCTGGATCCCTCCGGTCGCGTCTCTTGTCGTACCGGGAACCGGTCAATTGATAGCCGGGCGCGATCGGGGGCTCGTGTACATGGCCGCTGAAGTATTCCTGCTGTCGCACTACCTGCAGCTGCGGCACGACGGGCGTCACGGCTCGGAGCGATATCGGCAGCTGGCGTTCACGGTGGCGCAGCGTGGGTTCGCGACCAGTCGGCGCGATACCGTGTTTGAGTACTACGAGACGCTGGAGCGGTTCGATGCGAGCGGCGTGTTCGATCGCAATCCGGGAGGGACGTTCACGCCTGAGAACAACCCCAACACCTACAACGGGAGCGTCTGGCTGCTGGCACAGCGCACGTACTTTCCCGACCCGGCGAACCCGCCGGCACCCGGCACCGAGGACTACAACAAAGCGATCCGATTCTATACGGACCACGCGATCGGACCTAACTATCAATGGTCATGGGCAGGGGCACCGCTGGAGCTGGAGGAATACCGGGCGACGATCCGCGCTTCTGATAACGCCTTCCGCAATGCCCAGAATCAGCTCGGGCTGCTGCTCGCCAACCACCTCGCCAGTGCGATCGACGCCCTGATCTCGAGCCGTCTCTCGGCCACCCTGCGCCGGCCTACCTCGCTGGAGACGTCGTATCTGGGCGAGCAGGGGGCAGTCGTCAGTCTCACCATCGCGTTCTAGTTTTCACCTCCCCACACACCGGACGTTGCATGCCGCGACCCGACGGCCGTGACCCGACAGCCTTGCGCCCGCTCTCGCTGGAGCGCGGAGCGAACCCCAATGCCGAGGGGTCGTGCCTCGTGCGCATGGGGGGGACAGTCGTCCTGTGCACAGCGTCGGTCGAGGCAGGCGTGCCGGCATGGCGCAAGGGCTCGGGCCTGGGGTGGGTCACCGCGGAGTACGCCATGCTGCCGCGCGCGACCGAGCAGCGCACGCCACGCGAGCGGACCGGAGCGGGTGGCCGCACCCATGAAATCCAGCGGCTCATTGGACGCAGCCTGCGGGCCGTGCTCCGCGGGTTCGGGTTCGGCGAGCATACGATACGCGTCGACTGCGATGTGCTGCAGGCCGACGGCGGCACTCGCACTGCGGCGATCTCCGGCGCGGCGGTCGCCCTCGCCGACGCGACGGCATGGCTCGCTCGAACCGCGGGCGTCGCCGATCCCTTCGCCGGACTCGTGGCGGCGGTCAGCGTCGGAGTGGTCGCCGGGGAGCCGCGGCTCGATCTCTGTTACGCAGAGGATCGCGACGCGCAGGTGGACGCGAACGTGGTCGTTCGCGAGCCGGACCAGCTCGTCGAAGTGCAGGGAACGGCGGAGCACGGCACGTTCGACCGCGCCCAGCTCGACCGGCTGCTCGACCTCGCGCAGCAAGGGGTGAGCCGGATCTTCGCGGCGCAGCGGGCCGCCTTGGGGCGCTGACCCGAATGGGAGCCATGCGCTGGTTGCTCATCGCGCTGCCGGCTTCCTGGCTGCTCGCGGTAATGCACGCGTCGCCGCTCGTCGTCTTCGTCGTATCGGGACTGGGGGTGGTGCCGTTGGCGGCGGCGATGGGCGCCTCGACCGAGGCTCTGGCGCACCGCACCGGTCCGGCCGCAGGGGGTCTCTTGATGGCGACCTTCGGCAATGCGGCCGAGCTGATCCTGGCCATCGCGGCGCTCAAGGCCGGGCTCACCGACCTCGTCAAGGCATCGATCACCGGCTCGATCCTCGGCAACCTGCTCCTGATTCTCGGGCTCGCCCTCCTGGCGGGAGGAATCAAGAAGCCGACACTGACGTTCAACCGGACCGCGGCGGGCATGGGAGGGGCGATGCTGCTGCTCGCGGTCGTGGGCCTCGTCATCCCCGCGCTATTTGCCGTCATGCACCCCGCCGCCGCTCGGGCGGCGAGCGACCATCTCTCCGAAGCCGTGGCGCTGGTGCTCGGCGCGACGTACGCCGCGAGCCTCGTGTTCTCGCTGCGTACGCACCGCAGCGTCTTTCAGGGAACGTCGGGCCGGGCCGAAGAACCCCCGGCGACGTCGCCGGGACGCGCCATCACCGTCCTGGCTGTTGCGACGGTCCTCGTCGCGGTACAAAGTGAAATCCTGGTTCACGCGACTGAGGGCGTGGTGGCCCGCTTCGGCCTATCCGAGGTGTTCCTCGGCCTGATCGTGATCCCGCTCATCGGCAACGCCGCTGAGAACGCCGGCGCCGTCGTTGTGGCGCGCAAAGGGCACACCGACCTGGCGCTGTCGATCGCCCTGGGGTCGAGCACCCAGGTGGCGTTGTTCGTCGCTCCGCTGCTCGTGTTCGCCGGGGTCGTCCTCGGTCA
>DATFSB010000218.1:0-2955 GCA_035262825.1 Gemmatimonadales bacterium
GCCGTTCAACCTCATGAATTGATTGGTGGCCCCGGCAGGGCACGCTCGTTCTGCACGACATGCTCCAGCTCATCCCGGCCCTGAGCTTCTGCGGCGCGTGGGCCGGGAAGCGTCGTCGCCGCGTAGGTCTTGTCCACCAGGAGCGGCAGCTCGCCCGTGGGGCCGCCGCGTTCCGGCCCGCCGCCTCCTACCCGCCGCTGACCTGAGGATCACGGACGCGAACGTGGCGCAGGGCGACGACGTGAACATCTCGCAGCTCGCCGAGGCGACGCGAGGATCGTCCACGCCCTTCACCAGGTCCTCCAGCGCGAACGGGCGTCGAAGCAGCGACACCCCGATCTCGAGGAAGGAAGTCGTAGAGCCGCAGCATCAGCGCGCCGCCTCGCGCAGCCGGAGCACCGTCGGCTCGTACATCCGGAAGAAGCTCATCACGCGTTGCACGAAGCCGTACTTCTCCTTGTAGGCCTCCTCCACTGCCGCGCTGATCGTCGCGTCGTTCACCTCCTCGGCGGACACGGCGCACTCCATGGTTCGACCCTCGTGGTCGAGCCGCAGCGCGACGGGCGAGCCGCGCCGGATGTTCGCGAGCCAGCGCGAGTCGTTCGTGCGGACGAAGCCGTCACCGCCCACCACCACGAACCAGACCCGCGTGTCGCGCTCGGCGCCGTCCGCGTCCCGGGTGACGATGCGGACGACGTCGGCCTCCGCGAAGGGCGACCAGCCCGCGCCTCCGCCGGCCGCCGCCGCGGCGAGCAGGGCGAGGGTCAGCGCGAGGCTCGAGCTCCGCAATCGTCCTCCGATCCCGTCGCGATGACGGATCCTCAGCGCTTCCCGCGCCCAGTGTAGCCGAACAGGTGCCCGGCCAGAGACAAAGGCCCTGTTAATTACTTTCCGGTGCAGAAATGATGGCGGATAAGGGCCTAGGATGATCAGGCACGTCTTCGATAGCCGTCCCAGTGACCTTTTCGCCTATCTATTTCCGGTCCCATGATGGTTGCTATCGATTCGAGAGGTGCGCGTCTCAGGGCCCTGCACGGCCGAGCACGAGCAAGTCATTGGCGAGGACGGCAAGCCCTACCCAGCGTTGCATCCCGCGTTCACCGCGATATCGACAGCGGCGCAGGCCATGACGGCGTTTGAGGGCGCTGATCCGTCCTTCACTGCCCGTGCGCCAGCGAAGCGCCGCGCGAACCAGCCGCGACCGTGTCTCCCGCGCCTGGCGTGGCAATACCACGTGGCGGACACCACGCTCGTGAGCGGCGCATTCGTTTCGTCGCGACGCAAAGTTCCCGTCAGCCACCGCCAGCGCTGGTGCGCGCTGGAAGAGCGCGATGTGCCGATCGAGAGCCGGCTCCCACAGGGCGCGATCCGCTTGACCGCGTTCCACCACCGTGTAGTCGGTGATGAACTGCGCCTCAGCTTCCTGAATCTTCACGACTCGGCCGAATTCGGTGGGCCGCGCGAGTTTGCCTTTGCGAATGATGTCGGTGTGAGGTTCGAACACGCTCACCACCTTGCCGGGATAGTGCGTGTCACCGCGGAGCACACGCGCCCGGGTTTGGGCGACCACGCGGCGCACCAGTTCGATCGTGGGCGCCAAATTGACCGTGCGCGGATCGCGTCCGCGTCCCACCGTGGTCTCGGCGTGGCGCAGCACGGCCCGGGTAATCCGCAGGAGACCCTGGTAGAGCACCTTCATCCTGGCCTTGCTCTGCGCGCGGACGGCGCCGTTCGCTCGGCTGCCCGCCGTGCGACTGCGCTGGGCGATCTCGAACACGCGACGCGCGACACTGCGCGTCCGCTCACGCACCCGCCCGCCCACGCGGCGCAGCGTGCGCGTGAGCACGCGCACCCCGTCGGCCAGCAGCGTGGCATCGGTGGGATAGTGAATGTTCGTCTCCACGACGGTGGTGTCGACGCGCAGCCGTCGACCCCGAATCACGCGGCGCTCGCGCCCCATCGCCACCAGGCGCGCCAGCACGTCCTTGAGCACCGCGTCGTCCAGCAGGTGGGCCAATCGGATCAGTGTCTTGGCATCCGGTACGCGCTCACCGTCGATCCGGCAGAAGGCACGGTAGACCAGGCTCCCGCGCACCTCGCGCTCGCACTCATCGAAGCTCCAGTCAAAGAGATGCTTGAGCGCCAGCATCCGCAACACGACCGACGCCGGCGTCCCCAGCCGGCCCCGACGCCCACTTTGCGGATGGCGCTGCGCCAAGGCATTCGCCACGCGATCAACGAGCACGTCGTCCTCGAGGAGTTGATCGATCCGACGGAGCGTGGGATCCCAGAGCTTGTCGGCGTCGGGCAGGAGCACTTCGACGAGGCTACGTTGCTGGTACGCTCGCCGCACCATGGCGCCTCCGCTGAGATCGTTCGATCTCCGAGAGTGCACCGCGTGAGCTGCGCAGCCGCGCGAGGTCTGCACTCGCGCTGCTCCCTTACCATCGCGCGACGCTCGGCGTGCCGTCAACGAATAAGTGTGCATTCGGACCGACTGTTCAAGAGGCAGACCGCCCCAACAGCGGCTGCGACCCGTGCAATTCGCACCGGAAAGTAGCTAGCTAGCTAGGTCTCATTGCACGCAAGGAAACGAGAGCGGTCCATGCGGACAACCGGAGGGAAACGAGGATGAAGCCGACCCACACTTTTGGGCTATTCTTTCAGGACGCCGACCCGCAGAAACTTCGCGGCTCCCCAATCGCCCACGTCTACGTGAAGGTGTCGCGGCAGCATGCCTATGCCGAGGACCTTCGTCTCATCACGCCGGACTGCGCCACCATGGATGAAATGGATACCTGCATCGGCAAACTGATAGCGGACCTGGAGAGAGTCCGGGCCGAGGCGCGCGGGAAATTTGCGAGACCCCACCGGTCGCCAAAGCAGCCAAAGAAGTGAAGTGCGTTAGCTGGGACGCCTATGGCTGCTGCTGACCCGCGCGGGCACGCCTTGGGG
>DATFSB010000219.1:0-4518 GCA_035262825.1 Gemmatimonadales bacterium
TGTTGCAGCGCGCGCGGCGGGCGTTGTCCGATCTGGGGTTCCTCGAGATCGAGACTCCGATTCTCACCAAGCCGACGCCTGAAGGGGCGCGCGACTATCTGGTGCCCTCGCGCGTGCACGCGGGCGAATTCTACGCGCTGCCGCAATCACCGCAGATCTACAAGCAGCTGCTGATGGTGGCTGGTTACGATCGCTACTTCCAGCTGGCGCGCTGCTTCCGCGATGAGGATTTGCGCTTCGACCGGCAGCCGGAGTTCACGCAGATCGACATCGAGGCGTCGTTCGTGCGTCAGGACGACGTCATGGGATTCGTCGAAGCGGTGCTCGTCGCGCTGTGGGATGAGGCCGGGCACCAGATCCCGCGGCCGTTCCCCCGGATGTCGTGGGGCGACGCGATGGAGCGCTACGGCACCGACAAACCCGACCTGCGATACGACTTCCCGATCGTCGACTGGACGGCCGCGGTGAGCCCGCTCGGCGTGCCGTTCTTCGCTTCCGCGGGTCAGAACGGCACGCGCGTGCGCGGCATCGCGGTGACCGGCGGGGGCGCGCTGTCGCGCAAGGACGTGGATCAGCTCGCCGAAGCCGCGAAGCAGCTCGGGGGCTCGGGGCTGGCGTGGGTGAAGCGCCAGGGCGAGCAGGTGTCGGGATCGGTGGCCAAGCAATTCACGGCGGAGACGCTGGGCGCGCTCGGCGTCGGCGATGGAGACGCGGCGCTGTTCGCCGTGGGCCCCGACCGGGTGACGTCGCCGGTCCTGGACCGCGTCCGCCACGAGGTGATCCGGCGGCTCGCGCCCGCGCCACGCCTGGCACACGCGTTCTGCTGGGTGGTGGACTTCCCGCTGTTCGAGCCGGATCCCGAGACGGGCCGGCCGGTGTTCGCGCATCATCCATTCACGTCACCGCACCCTGACGACATCGCGAAGCTCGACCGCGAGCCGTTCGCGTGTCGCGCGCTGCACTACGACGCCGTGTACAACGGCAACGAGCTCGGCTCGGGCTCGATCCGCATTACCGATCCTGCGGTGCAGCGCAAGGTGTTCGAGCACCTGGGACTGAACGAGGCCGACATCGAGGCGCGCTTCGGCTTTCTGCTGGGCGCCCTGGCTGCCGGGGCACCGCCGCACGGCGGATTCGCCGTCGGGTTCGATCGCACGGCGATGCTGCTGGCGGGGGCGGGGAGCCTGCGCGACGTGATCGCCTTTCCCAAGACGACGGCGGCCCGCGCGCTGTTCGAAGGGGCTCCGTCGCCGGCCCGCGACGCCGATATCGCAGCGCTGCACATCCGGGTGGTGCCATGAGTGATGAAGCGACGCGCAAGCTGTCGGTCGAAGGCGTCGACCTGTTGTCGCTCGCAGGCGTGAACGACGGCAACTTGGTCGAGCTGACGCGGCGTCTCGGTGTGCGAGTCGCGTTGCGGGGCGACGTGCTTACCCTGCAGGGGCCGGCGGCCGCGGTGGAGCGCGCCACTCCAGTAGCGCAGGCGATGGTCGATCTCGCCCGCATGGGCGAAACGCTCGACGTCCACGACGTCGAGCGGCTGACGCTCGAGGGAGAGGCGGGTACGCTGGCCGACGCCTCGGCTGCGGCCGGCGAGATGAAGATCATCCTCCCCGGTCTGCGGCGCGTGATACAACCCAAGACCGGCGGGCAGCGTGACTACCTGCAGCTCATCGCACAGAACGACATCGTGGTGGGGATAGGTCCGGCGGGAACGGGAAAAACCTACCTCGCGGTTGCGGCCGCCGTGGATGCCCTGTCGCGCAAGCGGGTGCGGCGGATCATTCTGGCGCGTCCCGCGGTGGAGGCGGGAGAGAACCTGGGGTTCCTGCCGGGCGACCTGCAGGAAAAGGTCGACCCCTATCTGCGACCGCTGTACGATGCCCTTGAAGACATGATGCCGCGCGACCGTGTGCAAAAGGCGATCGAAACCCGCACGATCGAAATCGCGCCGCTCGCCTACATGCGCGGTCGCACGCTGTCCGACGCCTTCGTTATTCTCGACGAAGCACAGAACGCCACCGGGATTCAGATGAAAATGTTCCTGACGCGCCTAGGAGTGAATTCGCGCGCCGTGATCACCGGGGACAAAACGCAGATCGATCTGCCGAATCGCGAAGACTCGGGGCTGTTGCAGATCGAGCGCATCCTGCCCGGGATCGAGGGGATCGGATTCTGCTACCTCGGGGACACCGATGTCGTGCGGCATCGGCTGGTCCGGGACATCATCCGTGCCTACGCTGAAGACGCCCAGGGCTGACGTGCCCGTGACTCCGGCCGCGATCGCGCGGTTTCACGCTGCCCGCTGGGTCTGGGTGCTGGGGCTCGCCGTTCTCGCCGAGGTCGTGTTCCCCACGGGCGTCACGGATCTGGCCCCGCTGCTGCGCATCGGCGTCCTTGCCAACCGCCAGGTCGCTGCTCCGTTCGACTTCGTCGTCACCAAGAGCCAGGACGAGGTGCAGCGCGAAGCGGATGCCATTGCCGCCACCGTTCGCCCCATCTACGAGTACCGCGGCGCGGCGCTCGACAGCGTACACGCCGCCGCCAGCGCCTATTTCGGCGCGACCGATTCGGTCGCCAGTCAGGGGCGCGACGTCCTCGCCCGAGTCTCGCAGCAGGCGGGGGTGTCGCTCACCGCCGGCGAAGCGGACTATCTCGCGCAGCCCGCGAAACGGCGCGCGCTCGACCTGACGCTCGACGGACTGTTTCAACGCACGCTGGCGCAAGGCGTCGCGACGACGCTGGCCGCCGACTCCGGCACGGAGGTGATCGTGCGGCGGGGAACGACGGAGACCCCGGTCGGCCGTGGCGGGGTGCTGACGTTCGAGGGATACGTCCAGAGCGCGCAGACCGTGCATCCCGACCCCGGGTCGAGCATCGGCGACGTGGTCTATCTGAAACTGGTCCGTCACTTCTTCCGGCCAACGCTGGTGCGCAACGATCTCGAAACGCGGCGGCGGCGCAGCGAGCTGGCGGCCGGCGTGGACGTCGCGAAGTACGCCCTGCGCCAGGGCGACGTGATCGTCGAGGCGGGACAGGTGGTCACCGGACCGATCGAGGAGAAGCTCGCCGCGCTGCACGGGGAGCTGGTGCGCCGCGGTGCGGCGACGAGCGGATCGGTGGGCGGCGTCGTCGGACCGCTGCTGCGCAATGTGCTGATCCTGTCGGTGTTCTGGGTGCTGCTCTTCTTCTATCGGCGCGAGACGTATGCCCGGCTGCGGCAAGTCGGCACCGTTGCGGTGCTGTTCGCCTGCGCCATCCTCGCCGCCGCCGCCGTGGCCCGCATGGCGCCGCAGCACGCGGAGCTGATCCTGCTGCCGTTCTCGGCGATGATGCTGACGGTGCTGTTCAACGGCCGCGTGTCGATGATCGCGGCGATGATCCTGTCCGTGTTGATCGCCGTGCAGCCGGTGTTCCACGACACGCCGGTCCTGTTCCTCACATTCGTGGGCGGCGTGACGGCGGCGTTGTCGGTGAAGACGCTGCGCCGCCGTACCCACCTCTACCTCGCCGTGCTGCTGGTCGGCGTCGGCTATGCCGTCTCTGCTTTCGCGCTGGGGCTCGCCGGCGACTGGTCAACGCGCGAGCTGATCACGCGCAGCCTGCTCGGCACGGCGAACGGGCTGGTGTCGGCAGCGCTGACCTTCCTGCTGCTTCCCGTGGCGGAGCGCGTCGCCCAGATCACCACCGACCTCACGCTGCTCGAGCTGTCGGACCCGAGCCGGCCTCTGCTGCGGCGCCTGTCGCTCGAGGCGCGCGGGACGTACGCCCACAGCCTCGCGATGGCGAACCTGGTGGAGGCGGCGTGCAACCGGATCGGGGCCAACGGTCTGCTGGGCCGCGTGGGGTGCTACTACCACGACATCGGGAAACTGGCGAGCCCGCAATACTTCGTGGAGAACCAGACGCCGTCGAACAACCCGCACGATCGCCTGTCGCCCCCGCAATCGGCGGAGATCATCAAGCTGCACGTGACCGAAGGACTGCGTCTCGCCCGCGAAGCGGGACTCCCGGAGGTGGTCGCGGCGTTCATCCCCGAGCACCACGGTACCACAGAGATTTCCTACTTCTACGACCGCGCGAAAAAGCAGAGCGGCCCCGGCGTGCGGCGCGAAGACTACCGCTACCCGGGACCGCGCCCGCGCTCGGTGGAGACCGCGATTGCGATGCTGGCGGATTCGGTGGAAGCATCGCTACGCGTGCTCGAGCCGATCACCCCCTCCAAGCTGGAGGCGGCGATCGAGCAGATCGTGAAAGGACGCCTCGCCTCCGGTGAGCTCGATCAGGCGCCCCTGACCCTGCAGCAGCTCGATCAGGTGCGGGACGAGTTCGTGCGGGCGCTCACCGGGATGTATCACAACCGCATCGATTACCCGGAATCCAGTGGCGGCATCACGAAGGCCTGGCAGCCGGCGCGGCCCGCCGCTGGCGGCTGATCGGCTGGCGCGGGTCGCGGCGCGCGTGCTGCGGTGGGAAGGGGCGCGCCGGGCGCGCGTCGAGCTGTCGCTGCTCGGGGCC
>DATFSB010000220.1:0-7405 GCA_035262825.1 Gemmatimonadales bacterium
CGACCTCGTCGTCGATGGCGGCCAGCACCTCGCGCGCCCCGGGGAAGAATCGCACTACCGTCGCGAAGCCGTGCGCGATGGTGTCGGCGCGCGACGGGTGCAGGGTCAGATGCTCGTACGAGCCGGTCACTCGGTTGTAACGCCGTGCCTGCATCTCCTGCCCGCGAAAGGTCCAGAGCTGATCCGCGAGGTGCTGCTTGACGAGCGGAATTTCGGTCTGGACGGCGAGCACGATGTCGCGCAACCGGGTGTCGGATCCGCGATTGGGCGCCACTCCGGTGAGAATCCAGGCGCTGCGCTTCTGATACATCAGGCCACGCGTGCCGTCGATGGGATCCACGAGCAGGCGCCAGCGGCCGTCGTCTCCCAATGTGTCGCCGAGGCCTTCTCCTACCACGCACAGGGGTTCGTCGCGCGCCAGGTCGGCGAGCCCCTGCGCCAGGGTCTCCTCGGCCACCCGGTCGACTGCGTAGATCGTGTCCCCGTCCTGCGCGCCGTCCACCGCCACAGTCGCGAGGTGCTCGGTCGACCGTCGTGTGCACGCGTCGACGACCGCGTCGCGGACGCGCTCATGGAGAGCGAGCAGCGGCTGGAGCAGACTCTCCGCGCGCGCCACGTCAGCCCGCCTGCAGGTAGTGTACGCCGGAAACGGCCTGCAGCTCCGCTGCCTTCTCTTCGGGAGCCGCATCGTTGAGATAGTTGCCTCCGCCGATCTCCGGGCCGGCGAGATACTTGAGGAGGCCGGGCTTGCGCAGCGGGGGGTGGATCTGAATGTGGAAATGGAACCCCGGGTAGGCGGCCCCATCGGTGGGCGCCTGGTGCAGCACCATCACGTAGGGGAACGGCGTGCGCCACAGGTTGTCGAGCCGACTCAGTGTCTCGCGCAACGCGGCCGCGAAGTCCGCCAGCTCACTCGTCGTCAGGTCGGCCAGGCTGGCGTGCGTGTCGCGCGGCGCGACGAAGGTCTCGTAGGGGTAGCGCGCGAAATAGGGGATGAACGACAGCGCCTGACCGTGACGGACCAGGAGTCGCCTCCCATCCGCCTCTTCCGAGGCAAGGATGTCCTGGAACAACGGCCGCCCGTGCTCCGCCAGGTAGTCGCGTTGCGCCTCGGCTTCCAGCTCGATGGTCTTGAAGACGAAGTTCGTCGCGTAAATCTGGCAGTGCGGGTGAGGGTTGCTCGTGCCCGTGACTTCGCCCCGGTTTTCGAACACCAGCACGTGGCGGACCTCGTCGCGCCCTCCGAGCTCCCGATATTGCGCCTGGAGGACCTCGAGCAGACCGAAGATCTCGGGGTGCGGCAGCCGGGCGAGCGCGAGGTCGTGTCGCGGCGTGTAGCAGACAACGCGGGCACAACCCGTGGCGGGCGCGTTGCGGTAGATTCCCGGTGGCGCGGTGAGCGATGTCGGGGCGTCCGGGCCGACGCACGGGTGGTCGTTGTCGAACACGAACACGCGCTCGTAGCGTGCGTTGCGCTGCCCGGAGCTGCGCGCGTTGCCGGGGCAGAGGTAGCAGTCCGCCACGTAGGGCGGGACCGCCCGTGGCGCTTCGCTCACCCGCTCGCCCAGCCAGGGCCGCTCGTTGCGGTGGGACGACACGACGACCCACTCGCGCCGCAGCGGATGCCAACGCTGTTCCCAGACCATGGAGGGAGCCCGAGTATCGCGCTTGCGCGTCGCTCGGGCAAGACGCATGAACTACACGCCACGGCCGGAGCATCACTTCACGTTCGGGCTTTGGACGGTCGGCAACCCGGGACGTGACCCCTTCGGCGAGCCGGTGCGCTCGCCGCTCGCGCCCGCGCACATCGTGCGCAAGCTCGCCGAGCTCGGCGCCTACGGCGTCAACCTGCACGACGAAGATCTCGTGCCCCGGGGTGTGGAGGCGGCGGAGCGTGACCGCATCGTGCGCGACTTCCGCCAGGTGCTCGCCGACACGGGGATGAAAGTCCCCATGGCCACCACCAACCTCTTTTCCGACCCGGCGTTCAAGGACGGCGCGTTCACGAGCAACGATGGCCGGGTTCGCGCCTACGCCCTCGCAAAGACCGAGAAGGCGATCGATCTGGGGGTCGAGCTCGGCGCAACCACCTACGTCTGCTGGGGCGGACGCGAGGGGGTCGAGACCAACGCCGCGAAGGATCCGCGCGCGGCCCTCGGCTGGTACCGGGATGCGATCAACTCTCTGTGCGAGTACATCAAGTCACAGGGCTATGACCTGCGGATCGCGCTCGAGGCGAAGCCCAACGAACCGCGCGGCGACATCTTCCTGCCGACCACCGGCCACATGCTGGCGTTCATTTACACGCTCGATCGCCCCGAGATGGTCGGTGTGAATCCCGAGGTTGCGCACGAGCGGATGGCCGGGCTCGACTTCTCTCATGCCGTGGCGCAGGCGCTCGATGCCGGCAAGCTCTTCCACATCGATCTCAACGGCCAACAGCCGGGACGCTTCGACCAGGATCTGCGCTTCGGGTCGGACGATCCCAAGGCGGCGTTCTTTCTCGTCAAGCTGCTCGAGGATACGCGGTGGCCGGGCATGCGCCACTTCGACAGTCACGCGTATCGGACGGAGGATGAGGCTGGAGTGTGGGACTTCGCCGCCGGCAGCATGCGCACGTATCTGATTCTGAAGGAAAAAGTGGCGCGCTTCCACGCGGACGTTGAGATCCAGCAGATCCTCAAAGAAGTTGGCGCTCAAGGGGACGTCGTCACCAGCGACCGGCCAATCGATGTAGTGGCGCTGCGCACGCGGGGCTACGCCTACGAGCGGCTCGACCAGCTCACCATGGAGCTGCTGCTGGGAGTTCGCTGACCGTGGCGGATCCGCTGGTACTCGGCCTGGACGTCGGGACGAGCAGCGTCAAGGCGATTCTCGTCGACACGGCGGGAACAGTCGTGGCCGCGGCGGCTGCGCCGCTGTCGCTCGAGACACCGCAGCCCGGTTGGGCGGAGCAGGATCCCGAGGCCTGGTGGGAGGCGAGCCGGGCGGCGATCCGGGACGTCCTGGCACGCCAGCCCGCAGCACGGGTCGCCGCAGTCGGAATCTCGGGACAGATGCACTCGTCCGTTTTTCTCGACCGAGCGGGGACGGTGATTCGTCCCGCGCTGCTGTGGTGCGATGGCAGAACGACACTCGAGTGCCGCGAGATCGTGGCGCGCGCAGGCAGCGAGGCCCGGCTGCGCGACTGGGTCTCGAATCCGGCGCTCGAAGGGTTCACGCTGCCGAAGGTGCTGTGGTTGCGAAATCACGAGCCCGCCGCCTTCGCTCGCCTGGCCACCGTGCTGCTGGCCAAGGATTTCATCCGCCTCCGCCTCACAGGCGCTGTCGCTACCGAGCCGTCGGATGCCTCCGGGACGCTGATGTTCGCCCCCGCGAGAATGCGGTGGAGTCAGGATCTCCTCGACGCCGTGGGATTACCGCTGTCGCTGCTGCCCGACGTGGGTGGATCGTCGGAAGTGCTCGGCCGTGTCACGGCGGACGCCGCCCAGGTCACCGGGCTCGCGGCCGGCACGCCGGTCGTGGGCGGCGGTGCGGACAACGCGTGCGGGGCGGTGGGCGTGGGGACGGTCGCGCCGGGCGAAGCGGTGGCGAGCTGGGGTACTTCAGGGACCGTGCTCGCCCCGACCGCGGAGCCGCGCGTCGATCCCGCCCTGCGGGCCCACACGTTTTGTCACGTCACGCCCGGCGTGTGGTACGTGATGGGCGTTGTCCTGTCCGCAGGGGGCGCGTTCGCGTGGTATCGCGATCAGGTCGCCCGCGACTTGAGCGACGATAGCCAGCGTGACCAGCGGCTGGTCGAGGAGGCGGTAACGGTTCCGCCCGGCGCCGAGGGCGTGACGTTCCTGCCGTACCTCCAAGGGGAGCGCACGCCCCATCGGGATGCGGCGCTGCGGGCGGCGTTCGTGGGACTGAGTCTGTCGCACACCCGGGCCCACCTGACGCGTGCGGTGCTCGAGGGCGTCTGCTTCGCGCTGCGCGACTCGCTCACCATCCTCCAGGAGCTGGGAATGGGTCCACGCTACCTGCTGGTGACGGGCGGTGGCGCCAGGAGCGCCTTCATCCGCCGTCTGCAAGCGGACATCTTCGGGCTACCGGTGACGACCGTGAACCGTGAAGAGGGGCCGGCCTATGGCGCCGCCCTGCTTGCAGCCGTGGGGATCGGGGTGTTTCCCGATCTCAAGATCGCCACGGAGCGTACGCTCGAGCGGACGCCGTTCATCGAACCGGATGCGTCCGCGCACGAGGAATACGCGGGTTTTTACGAGCGTTTCCGGAAATCCTACGTCGCGACCGCGGCCCACAGGATTGGCTAGAATCGAGCGCTGTTCGAACAAGATCATCATTGGCGCTGTGGGAACCTGAGGGGCTACTCTTGCTTCGTGCTCGACCCCCTCACGCGACGCGACTGGCTCAAGACGGTTGGCGCGGCTGGCGCCGGCGCGCTCCTGCCGGCCCTCCCTCCTGCGCCGGCCCGCCCTGCGGTGACGATTCTTCCGCTCACCTCCACGAGCGAGGTGTTCGTCCCTCCACGCGGCCGGGCGTTCCAGAAGTTCAGCTTCGACTTTCCCGAGCCGTCGGTCGAATTCAGTGGTCTGCGCTTCGGGTTCCTGGTGTTCTCGCGCGAGAACGCATACGGCCTCGATGCGAGCGCGATGACGGCGACTGCGACGGCTGATAGTCTCGAGGTCACCGCGACCAGCCTGGTGTGGGCGGGTGGGCAGGAGCGCGCGCCCGGCGGATTGGTCGCCCGGTTGCGAAGGGACGGTGAGGCGGTGCTCTGCGACGTCACCGCGAACCTCGAGCAGCCGATCAAGGCGGTCACCACGGTCGTGCGGGGCGTGCCGCGCGGCAAACTGTCTTCCGGCGGATCGGAGCCGTTCGACCCGCACGACGACGAAGTGTTATGGGGCTATCCCTTCGGCGCCGGTGATTTGTTCGGCGACAACACCGCCTGGGGAATGGGCACGCCGCTCACTGTCGTGCAATCCGGGGATCAGGCGTTCACGGCGCTGTCGTCACTCGACGACCGCGTGCGGGCCAAGCGCTTCTACTTTCAGCCGGGCGAGCAGGGCTATCGCGTCGAGCTGGTCCACGAGGTGGAGGGTTGGCTGAACCTGCGGCACGTCGAGGTGCCCGCATGGCGGATCGGCCACGCCGCGACGCTCGAGGCCGCCGTGGCGCCGCATTACGCACACCTCGAGCGGGCCTATCGCTTCCCGCGCTGGGGCTCCCGTCCTGACGTTCCCGATTGGCTCAGGCACACGTCGCTGGTCGTCACGCTGCACGGCATGCATTTCACCGGATACGTCTTCAACGACTATGCGAAGATGCTCGCGATCCTGCAGTGGATCGCGACCGAGATCCCTGCCGAGCGCGTGCTCGTTTTTATTTCAGCGTGGGACGGGCGCTACTACTGGGATTACCCGACCTATCGCGCGGCGGAGCGGATGGGTGGTGAGTCGGGGTTCCGCCGGCTGGTGCAGGAGGGGCAGCGGCTCGGGTTCCGGATCATGCCGATGTTCGGGGCCAACGCGTCGAACCGCAAGCTTCCCAATTTCTGGGAATTCGCCGACGGCGCCACTGAGCGGGTGGACGGGGATCCTTTCAATCTGAACTGGGTCGATTGGGACAACGATCGCCATCAGGAAGGGTTCGGCGTCTACATGAACCTGGGCGTGGCGTCGTGGCGCCGCTGGCTCGAGGCGCGCATCGCCGACGTGATCGAACGCTATGGCGTGGACGCGTACTTCCTCGATATCACCGGCGGCTGGATGAACAACACCAAGGCCGACATGCACGAGGGGATGCGCCTACTGGTGAGCGAGCTGCGTGGGCGCTACCCGCGCGTGCTCGCCTGTGGAGAATTCCTGTACGACGCGCTGGTCGAATTCATTCCGCTCTACCACGTCTACAACCCGCGCATGGTCCCGTTCGCCCGTTTCTTCTCGCATCTCTCGCATCCGGCGCCCGGGCGCGGCTCATCGGGGGTGCACGAATCGGGATTCAGCACATGGGATGCTGCGACGTTGTCGCTGGCGCAGCGCGACGGGCTCATTCCGACACTCATGGTGGTGGATGACACGTTCACCAAGCATCGCGAGGACATGGCCGCCGTGATCGCCAAAGCCAAAGCGTGGGGACGCACGTGAAGCGCCGAGATTTTCTCGCCGTGACCGCCTCCGCGGCGACGTTGGCCACCCAACGTTGGCCCGCGTGGCGGTTCGAGCCGGCGCCGTGGACGTTCACGCCGCTCGTCCGCCCCTTCGATCTCGCCCGGGTACGGCTGCTGCCGGGACCGGTGCTCGACGCGATGCTCGTGAATCGGCGCTTCCTGATGGCGCAGGATCCTGATCGCCTGTTGCACATGTTCCGCGTGACCGCCGGTCTGCCGTCCGACGCCCTCCCACTCGGCGGTTGGGAAGCGCCGGTAAACGAGCTGCGCGGGCACTACACCGGCCACTACCTCTCCGCGCTCGCTTTGATGTCCGCGAGCTTGGCCGACGCGGAGCTCAAGGCCCGCGGCGACGCGATGGTCGCGGAGCTGGCCAAGTGTCAGCAGGCGCTCGGCAACGGTTACCTGAGCGCGTTTCCCGAGGAGTTCTTCGATCGGCTGCGCGACGGCAAGCCCGTATGGGCACCGTTCTACACGTTGCACAAGATCATGGCCGGGCTGCTCGACATGCACACCCTTGCGGGCAACGCGCAGGCCCTCGACGTGGTGAAGGGAATGGCCCGCTGGACGGGGCGCTGGGCCCAGCCTCTGTCGGATGCCGCGATGCAGCGTGTGCTGCAGCGCGAGTATGGCGGGATGAACGAGCTGTTGTACAACCTGTCCGCGGTCACGAACGACGAGTACACCGCGTGGGTCGCGCACCACTTCGATCACGAGCAGTTCTTCGCGCCGCTGGCAGAAGGTCGCGACGAGCTCAAAGGGCTCCATGCCAACACCAACATCCCCAAGGTCATCGGCGCCGCGCGCCGTTACGAGCTCACGGGCGAGGAGCGCTACCGGCGCATCGCGGAGTACTTCTGGCGCCAGGTGACGACCCAGCGGACCTACTGCACCGGTGGCACCTCGAACGGCGAGGGCTGGAACACCGAGCCGGGCGTGTTGTCGACCGAGCTGTCCGGTGAGACGCAGGAAGACTGCACGACTTACAACATGCTGAAGCTGACCCGCCACATCTTCTCATGGACGGCCGATCCCGCGTGCGCGGATTTCTACGAGCGCGCCCTGTGGAACGGAATCCTGGGAAGCCAGCATCCCCGCGACGGCGAAAAGCTGTACTACGTGAACCTGGCATCCGGTTTGTGGAAGCTGTTCGGGACGCCCGGCGCCGACTACTGGTGCTGCACCGGGACGATGAGCGAGGCGTTCTCCAAGCTGGGCGACAGCATCTAC
>DATFSB010000221.1:0-9344 GCA_035262825.1 Gemmatimonadales bacterium
GGAGCGCCGAGGTGCCCGTACATCAGTCGTCGTTCCCGTCCTACCTCCGGACAAACTGTAACCGTACCCTCTTCCTTTCGACGAGGGGAACTGCCACGACGCTTGCGAGTACCTTTTGCTCGTAACGTCATACCAGGTGCCGATGCGCCGGATCGGGCTCGCGGTCGTTCTCGTGCTCGGCTTGTCTCATGCGCTGCTCGCTGAGGCGCAGCAGGCCGGGGAGGCGCCCCGAGTGGGTTACATATCGCCGGGCTCCTCTTCCAACTCGTTTCGGCAACACCGCTTTGAGGCCTTCCGTCAGGGGCTGCGCGACCTGGGTTACGTCGAGGGCCGAAACGTCGTCTTGGAGCCGCGATGGGCCGAGGGCGAGTACGCGCGGTATCCCAGCCTCGCGGCTGACCTGATCCGTCTGAAGGTAGCTGCGATCGTGACAGTGGGCGGGGCTGCGACTAAAGCCGCCAAGCAAGTCACCAGCACCACCCCGATCGTGATGTCGGTCGTGATCGATCCTGTTGGGAGCGGACTTGTCCCCAGTCTGGCCCGCCCCGGCAGCAACCTCACCGGCACCTCGATCATGGGAAACGATCTGGTCGCGAAGCAGTTCGAGCTGCTCAAGGAGGTGGCGCCAAACGTCTCTCGAATGGCCGTCCTCTGGAATCCGGACAATCCGAGCCTCCGGGTCGCGATGGGTCACGCGAACGCTGCGGCGCGCTCGCTGGGAGTGGATCTGCAACTCGTCGAGGCGCGGAATCCCCAGGAGATCGACCGCGCCTTCGCCGTGATGAGCAGAGAGCACGTAGGCGCGGTCGTGGTCCTCCCGGACGCCATATACGGCAACCAGTTCAAACAGATCGTCGAGCTCGCGGCGCAGCGACGCCTGCCGGCGATCTACTTGCAGAACGAGAACGCGGAGGCTGGTGGTCTCATGGTCTACGGCCCAAACCTCCTTCACCTGGAACGGCGCGCCGCTACCTTCGTGGACAAGATCCTCAAGGGCGCCAAGCCCGGTGACCTGCCGGTCGAGCAGCCGACCAAGTTCGACTTGATCATCAACCTCAAGACCGCCAAGGCGCTCGGGCTCACGATCCCGCAGTCAGTGCTGCTGCGGGCGGATCAAGTAATTGAGTGATGACCCGGCGCACGTCCCTGTGCGGGCTCACGCTTGGGACGCTGGCTGCGCCGCGCGGCGTGGAGGCGCAGCACACCGAAAAGAGGCCAAGGATCGGCTACCTGCAGGGCCCCCAGAACGAGAACGTCGTGGCCTTTATCCAAGGTCTGCATGACGCGGGGCATCCAGTCAGCCAAGCCTGATGGACCGGCGGGCGTTCCTTTGTAGGCTGACGGTTGTGGCGCTCTCTGCACCGCGCGCCGGCGAGGCGCAGCGAACGGCTACGGTGGCGCGGGTTGGTTTTGTCGAAGCCGGCTCACGGTCGGCCAACCAACATTTTCTCGACGCTTTCCGACTGGGTCTCCGCGAGTTGCGATACATCGAAGGGCAGAACATCGTCATCGAAGACCGATGGGCGGATGGGCGGGTCGAGCGCTTCCCCGAACTGATTGCGGAGCTCATTCGACTCAGGGTTGATGTACTCGTCGTGGCGTCGACTCCTGGCATCATCGCAGCGAAAAGGAGCTCGAGCACGATTCCAGTAGTGTTTTGGGGCGTAAGCGATCCCGTGGGAATTGGTGTCGTTGCGAGCTTGGCACACCCCGGTGGAAACGTCACCGGCGTGGCGCTCGGGTTCGAGGATGGGTTGGCCGGCAAATGGGTCGAGTTACTGAGACAAGCTGTGCCGAACTTGACCAGCCTCGCAGCGCTGCGGAATCCCGACGCCCGAGGCAACGAGGCGCGTGTCAAAGAATTAGGGACAGCCGTGGCAGCCCTCAAGCTGCAGCTCCACATTTTCGAAGTGCGAAGCGCGGAGGAGTTCGACGGTGCGTTCCGCGCGATGTCGACGACCCACGTCGGCGGGCTGATTGTGATCGTCGATCCCCTTACGCTGCGGCACCGAGACCGTATCGTGCGGCTTGCAGCGCAGACGCGACTGCCAACTATGTATGGGTTCTCCGAATTTGCCCGTTCGGGCGGCCTGATGGCCTATGGACCGAGCGTGCCTGATCAAGCGCGTCGCGCGGCAACGTACGTCGACCAGATTCTCCGAGGAACCAAACCCGCTGACCTCCCCGTGCAACAGCCAACGACGTATGAGCTGATCATCAACCTCAAGGCCGCTAAGACTCTCGGCCTCACCATTCCGCATACTCTACTGCTCCAGACTGACCAAGTGATCGAGTAGTCCGTGCTCGACCAACGCAACCAGCTCGTCAGGGCAGCAGTGGACTCGCCGGGTGCTCCATAACTCTCCTATGACCGAACACTCTGGGCTCCGCGCACCTGGCTCGACTCATGGGTGGGCATTGGTCATGTTGCTGTCGGCATGCACCGCCAAGGCTACGATCTCCAACTCACGCAGTAGGATGAGCGAGGTTGGCGGGCGACCTTCTACACGACCGGGATGGAGCACTCGCTAACGAGCGCCATGGGCACCGCGTGGGAGCGTACGCCGTGGCACGCGACGCAGGGGAGCGTGGGAGTATTGAACAGAACGAAGGCGTGACGCCGCGGACTTTAGCGATTTCCGCGTAGCGGAGCCAGACACCAGTGAGCGAGTCTCAGTGTGGAGGCGGCGGGACATTATCACGATCGGCGCAGCGACGCACGAGCGGTCAGCGTGAGACGTCAGTGTCACTCGCGGATCGCGTGGGTCGCTATTTTTAGGTGCGCGACGATCGCGCTCAAGTCCTACAGACCAGACCCTTCCGTTTCCACTCGGTCACCCGTGCCCAGAATGAACGAACGGGTACTCAGTGCGGGGTCGACGGAGGCCGGACGCTCGAGACTGAACTCGTTGGTCTCCACATGGTCTACACCCGCGACCGTGATCACCATCCCGTCATCCGTCATCTCGATGAACTTTTTTCCTCGGAGATACCACAGCGTGAACTGCGCGTCGTCGATAGAGCAGCCGAAGAGATCGGGGATCACCCTAAGCGGCAGGCTCGGACGGTGGGGCTGGGTGCGGCGGACGTTGTAGAGCGCCTGTAACAACTGACGACGCAGTTCACGCTCGTCCTCCGTCCGTCGCTCTGCGGGCTCTCGCACAGGGGGCTTGCCCCCATTGGACGGTGACGAGAGCATGCCGAACTTCTCGTGATCGTAAGCTGCCCGGCGCACCGGGTCGGACAGCACCCGGTACGCCTCGACGACTTTCCTAAACGCCTCCGGATCGCCCGTCTCCTTGTTGTCCGGATGATAAAAGGCGGCGAGCAACCGATACGCCTTGGTCACGATCAACGACTGCGCCGCCGGGCTTATCTGAAGCGCCTCGTAATAGTCGGCGGTGGCTGGATTGTCCACTAGATAAACGCCCTCCTCTCCGCCAAGGGGGATGCGCCAGCCAGGAAGAGCAACCGGCGACGTGAACACCGCTCGGACGGTCTAGCGGAGTGAGCACCCAGGACTAAGGCCGCCACTGCCCCGCGAGCGGCGTCTCGGCGCATTAGATGCGACCTCGATAGGGAGTGGTCGACTGGCGTCGTTCGGGCGGTCCCACGTTCGTGCGCTCGAATTCCCACGCCACGAAGCAATCATGATGCAGATGGTAGCGCTGGACCTCAGGTATCCAGTTGCGTCGTTCCGTGAGCGAATCCGCCTCTGCCGGAGGAGTTCGATATTCAAACTCGAATGCCACCTCATCACCCGCCAGTCGATCGCCACACACCGCACACGTGGCCCCTGCGGCCAGACCGCACAACATGCGGTTTGGCGGAACCGTTGGCACTCGGCCGCTATGGATCGCTGCGCGGGCCCTCTCTCGGAGAGTTGGGTCGTCGGACATGAACAGCTTCCTCGAATTGGCCTTGCGTCCACGCACAGCGCGTGGTGCCCGCCAAAACGGATCCCGATGGAAGGCGAGCGATACTGCCTCACCTCCGATGCTATCGCAGGCCTCGGATGGAACTCCTACAGTTTCGGCTTCGGTTTGATCGTGCGCTCGGCGCACTCGCGGAGCTGCCGGGCAATCTCGATGGGCTCGGCTGTCGTCACAAGTCTCGCGGCTTCAAGGAGCACGTCATGCTACTTCTCGCCGCGGGCGAATCTCGACGTCCTGCGCCGCATGGCCCGTACGCTGAAACCGGGCGGCCGGATCCTCATCGACCACCGCGATCGCAACCGCGACGCAAGGCTCCCCCGGGCGGTGGTTGGACCGTGCGCCCTACGGAACGCTGGTACTTCAGGGGATGAAGTTCGATCCGCGCGCCGGGCGCTGGTCGGGTGAATGGACGTTCGTCAGCCCGGAGAGTCGCCGCTCGGTCCGGCCGCTACGCCACTACGTCTATACGCTCGACCAGTGGAAGTCCATGTTCCGCGCTGTGGGCCTGCGGCACACCGGCGCCTGGTCGGGCTACGCCCAACCTTACCGCGCGGGGAGTGGCCCCGCCTCCTCGTCGCCGGCACGAAGCCGGCCACGGCTCGGCGGGCGGTTGCCTGGCACATGAACAGAGTCGGGCGAGTGGGAAGTGGCCGGGATGGCCGCTCGACGATTCGGCCTATCCCCGCGCCGCCGAAACGCTTCCCGCGCTCGAAGGCTGTGCGCCGATAATCGTAGGGGCCGCTCGGCGCGCGAACCTACACTGGTTTCATGACGTTTCGTGGCACCGTCCGTGCGCTTTCTCTCGCTCTGGTCGTGGCGGCCCTCGCGGGATCGCTTGGCGTCCTCAACGCGTGGGCGCAAGTGGCCGCCGCGCCGGATGCGAGCGCCTCCGAAAAGCTGAGGGCTGACACGGAGCGCATCGCTCGGCTCTTCTACTCCGGACAACACGAGGCGGTGGTGCGCGCCACCGGCCCCCTCCTGGCGCGACATGGCGTCACGCCGACATCCCTGCCGGTCGCGCTCTTCGAAGCGGAGAGCCAGTTCCAGCTGGGACGACGCGACGAGGCGGTCGGCAGCTACGAGCGGACACTTCCGGTGATCGCGACGCTCAACAACGTGGAACAGCGCCGGTTCGCCTTCGTGTTCTTCCGGCTCGCGCTGCTGGCCCGGGAGAAGCGACGGCTGGACCAGGCGCTGGCGAAGACCGAAGCGGGGTTGCGGCTGGAGCCTCAGAACACGTGGGCCCAGATTCTCCTGGGCGAGCTGTTCAACGAGCGTGGTGACCGAGCGCGCGCGGTCAGCCACTTCAGGGACGTCGCCGCCGCGTCGTTTCCCACGAACGAGGAGCGCGCGGTGCTCGCGATCAAGATCGATCGGCTGACGACCGGCAGGGTCGGCAGCTCCGTCCGACCGCCCGACGTGGGCGGCGCGCGCGTGTACGAGGGACTGTCCATCGGGCTCACCCCCTTACAAGATTTGCCCAAGGGCGTCGTCCTCGCCGACGTGTGCGTTGCGCTCGAAGTCGCGTGGCGTATCCACTGTGAGGTCTTGCCGTCCATCGCCATTCCAGACGCGGACGTCTTCGTCGTCGACCGCCGCCAGTACGATGCCGAGCGGCTCGTGAACGAGCTGGGCCGGCGCGCCTCGGCCAACCTTCGCCCGGGGCGCTACCTCATGGCCGTGGCCGGGCGAGACCTGTTCGGCCCGAAGACGAACTACGTCTTCTCGTGGCAGACCCTCGGCGGCGAGGCCGGCATCGGGGTGATCTCCGCATACCGATTCGCGGCGGCGCTGGACGAGTTCTACGAGAAGGGCGCGGTGCTCATGCGACGCGTGACGATCCAGGCGATCTCGACGTCAGGGTCGATGCTCGGATTCACGAGGCCGACCAACCCCGAATGCCCGACGGCGTTCCCCATCGACTTCCGCGAGTTCCAGCAAAAGCGGGCGTGGCTCTGCGGAAGCGACGAGGAGCAGCGCGATACGCTGCTTCGCACGCGCGGCGGAGCGGCGAAGGCCTTCAACGAGGCGCAGCGTCGCGAGATCGACCGCGTGTATCGCACGTACTACCTGCAGTAAAGGCTCGGCTCCTTCACGAGGAGGGTACGTATGCGAGCCCGATTCATTCTGCTGGGCATTCTGATCGTCGCTCTCTCCACTCCCGCGACCGGACAGCAGCAGTGTCCGGCACCGGCGTTCTATGCACTCCTTCCTCACGACTACCCGTGTAGCCTCGTCCGCGTCTGCTCGACTCAATGGGGCATCTGCGCGATTCCGCATACGATCCAGCCCGGGACGCCCTGTCAGTGTCAGGCCGCAAACGGGGCATGGCTGCCGGGTGTGTGCGTTCGCTAGGTGTAAGTTCTTGAGGTAGGTCGGGTCCCCCGGGGTTGACTCGAACACCCGGCATGCAGTTTATGAATCCCCGGGGGCATCACAATCCCGCGTATTTTCACGATCACGCGTTTGCAGATGGCGGCAGATCAATGCACCAAATGCAACCCAGGCGCAACCTCCAGGACGCCTATCCAGAAAGCCGGGCCACGCCAGAAGCCACTACCGCCCACTACTCTGCATCGAGAAACAAAGGGTGATCTGCCGGCTAGGGGCGGCAGGAAGTGCCAGTTATCGACCAGTATTTTCTCTGGAGATCGGAGCATCGATCGACTGCGGGCCGCCTCTATCGACCTCTATCCGTGGAGTTCATCCTCGGCCTCCCTCCCCTTCCATCCTGTCGCGGGCGTGCCTTCAGAGAACTGCCTATGCGGCAGACGCGAGGATTTTCTCGACCGCCGGCTCAATCAGGGACGCTCTTGCACGTCAGGAGTGGGTCAGCTCAGAACTTGCCCGACGCGCCAGCGCCGCCGGACGCTCCCCCGCCTGGGACGAAGCTCTTCTCGGCCGATGCTGCAGCCGTCGCCGCCGGCGTGAGGGTTCCGGCAACGGCGACGACCTGCAGCACCCGCTGCCCGCGATCGTCCGAGAACAGAGCGTCGGTGGTGAAGCCCGCCTGCTCGCCGCCCGGCGCTCGCCGCAATGCGCGCTCGATGGCCAACGCCAGCGCGACAAGCGTCGCACCGGATACGAGCAGGACAGCCCAGGTCGGCGCGACATGCACGTAGTACCGCAGCGTGACGAGCGACAACGCGACGAGTACGATGCCGGCATCGAGCAGCACCGTCCGTCGTGATCGCCATCCCCACGCTAGGACCCCGAGGGGCAGCACCGCCGTCGCAACGGCCGCGCCGGCGAAGAGAACGGCCGATGGAACGACACGTTGAGGCGCCAGCGGCCGAAGCCTCTGTAGCAAGTCCTGGTCGAGGGAATAAATGTTGAGCGCGACGTACACGGCCGCCACCGCAGCCAGCAGCACGACCATTGCGGCACGCCGCTGTGACGGCGATAGCGCCCCGTCGTCGAGACGCTGCGCGGCGGCGCCGGTCAGCACGACGCCCACCACGATCCAGAGAACGCGTCCGAACGGCACTTGCGCGAGCAGCACGAGGAATGAGGCGACCGAGAGACCCGCAAACAGCGGGCTCCCCCACCGCCAGCATGCCGCCGCCCACGACAATGCGCTCATGAGCAAGAACAGACGCAGCGCGTCCTCCCCACGGATCGCGGGAATCTCATGGAGAAGCAGCCCGAGTCCACCGAGGAAAAGAAGGACGCTCCAGAACGCCGCCGCGCCTGCCGCACCCCGCCGCGCGAAGCGGGGCGAGACTTCCAGCCGCTCGGTCGCCACCACGCAGGCTGCGCCGAAGAACCATAGCAGCAGGCTCAGACCGACCTCGCGCGGTCTGGTGGCCAACACGAACGCTCCAAAGGTACAGAGCACGACCGCGGTAACCATCACCGCCGTTAGCACACGCCATACCGTCGACGGTGTGACGCCGGGATCAGGGTAGGCATTCCTGATCGCCTCGAGAGTGGGCGCGTCGATCGCTCCGGCCCGCGTCCATCCGTCGGCAGCGGCCCGAACCTCGGCACCGCGCTCCCAGGCGATCGAGTCCGGTCTCATCGCCCGGCCATCCGCCTGGACGTGGCAAAAACGAGGGCGAGCGCGCCGATGCCCAGAAAGGCGGCCAGCAGGAACGGCAGTCCCGTGGCCTGGTCGCCGACGAGGGCGACCAGCAGCCGCACGAGCCCGACATACGCCGCCAGCACCGCCTCGGCGAAGTACGCCGCACGTCCGGCGCGAGATGAGATCCACATGACGGCTGCCGCGACCACGAGTAGCGCGACGAGCCAGATGCCCCAGCCAAGATCGGACAGGAGCACGCCGGAGACGAGGCCGCCTAAGAGAAGCAGTAGCCCGGCATTGCCGAAGATCTCCTCGAAATGTGCCTTTCGGTCCAGCCGAACCGAAAGCATAGCGGCGATCACGTATAACAGCCCGAGCACGACGGCGTTCGCCCGCAGCTCGCTGCCGTCGGCCGATCCCAGCCAGCGCGCCATCACGCTGACCGATACGCCGCGCCATGCCGCGAACGTGCTGAGCCCCAGGCTCAGGACGACCCGCGAATCCCATCGATAGGCGGCGACGACGTAGACGCTTGCCACCACGAGCAGGTGGTGCGCCCACCGCGGGCCCAGCAGCGTGAACTGCGCCTCGACGTAGGCGAGGTCAGACGCGAACAGAAGCAACCCGAGGAGGAGGACGTAGTCGAACGCGACGCTGGGAGACTCGACCTCACGCCACGCAAAAGACGGCGACGACCGGATCACCCAGGCGAGACAGGCGGCCGAGGCCACCGCGATCGAGCCCGCGATCGCCCATCGCCCGATGTCCGCATGGTGCTCGACGACGAAGATCCCGACGCCGGACGTCAGCAGGAGAACGCCGAGATAGAGCAACGCCCTAATCTCGACTCGTACGGAGACGAGTTCGCGACGGGCAACGCGGCTGAAGAGGGCAGCCTGCTCGGTCGAGAGGGTTCCCTCTCTCCGCAACCGGGAGATCCCCGCCACGACATCCGGGTTCATGGAACTATGATCCGCGAGCTGCGAGGCTGGACGCTCTGATTGGTCACCGGCGGCCGTGAGGACGGCGACGCCGAGGAAGCTCATCGCCCGAAATCATCCAGGGTGGCACCGAACAGTCGCCCGCCAATCATCTCCATGATTCGGTCCCAGCGAAACCGACAGGTGCTCCGCAAGCTCATGGTTGGGCGCCTGGCCGTGACGCCCAACGAGGACAGGACCGAGTTCAAGATTACCGGGACCGGCCTACTTGAACCCTTGATCGAACGCGCACTTGGCGTACCTAAAGCGTTGGTGACCCCGGCGGGATTCGAACCCGCGATCTCGACCTTGAAAGGGTCGCGTCCTAGGCCAGGCTAGACGACGGGGTCAGCGACCGTCAGTATACCTGACCTCCAGCCACACCCAGCACTCGGGCTACGGCTG
>DATFSB010000222.1:0-3282 GCA_035262825.1 Gemmatimonadales bacterium
GCGCTGATCGGCGCGCGCGAGCTCGTCGGCCCGATCATCGCGATGACGATCACGCTGGCGGCGGTGTACACGCCGATCGGGTTCCAGGGCGGCCTCACGGGCTCCCTGTTCCTCGAGTTCGCGATCACCCTCGCCGCCGCGGTGGTGGTGTCGGGCATCGTGGCGATCACGCTGTCCCCGGTGATGAGCTCGCGCTTCGTCAACGAGAAGGGGCACGAAGGGCGGCTGTCCACGCTGGTGCATCGGGGCTTCGAGGTGGTGCGCAGCCGCTACGGGCGGCTGCTCGACGGCGCGCTGCAGATGCGCTGGGCCATCGTCGCGGCCGCCATCATCGTCATGATCGCGGCGGTCCCGCTGTACAACTACTCGCGGCGCGAGCTGGCGCCGATCGAGGACCAGAGCCACATCAGCCTCTTCATGGCCGCGCCGCCTGACGCGTCGCTCGCGGCGACCAACAAGGCTTCGCTCCAGGTCGTGAATGCGATCCGCTCCTTCCCCGAGGCGAAGTTCATGTGGTCGCTTACGGCCTCGTGGGGCGGGTTCGGCGGCATGGTCGCCAAGAACTTCAAGGAACGCTCGCGCACGACCGAGCAGCTGTACGGCCAGGTCTACTATGCGGTCTCCCAGGTGCCGGGGCTGCAGGTCTTCCCGCGCCTCGACCCGCCGCTTCCTACCCCCGGTCAGTATGACGTGGAGCTGGTGCTGGGCAGCGACTTGCCGCCCGAGCAGATGCTGCAGACGGTCGGCGCCGTGTTAGCCGCTGGTTGGCGCAGCGGCAAATTCCTGTACGTCGATACTGATCTCAAAATCGACCTCCCCGAAGCGCGCGTCGTCATCGACCGCGACCGCGTGGCCGACCTGGGACTCGACCTCGCGACGGTGGGACGCGAGCTCGGCACGCTGTTGGGTGGCGGGTACGTCAACCGCTTCAATTACTTCGACCGCAGCTACAAGGTCATCCCACAGATCGGCGACGACCGCCGCGCAACCGTGGCGCCGTTGCTCGATCTCAAGATCAAGACGCCGAGTGGGCAGCTCGTTCCCATCTCGTCCTTCACCCACATCGTGTCGACCACAGCGCCGCGCACGCTCAACCGGTTCCAGCAGCGCAACGCGGTGCGCGTGTTCGGCGGCGTGAAGCCCGGCGTCACGAAAGAAGAAGGGCTGCGGGTGCTGGAGCAGGCCGCCCAGGCCGCGGCGGGCCCGAGTATCGGGCTCGACTACGCCGGCGAGTCGCGGCAGATCCGCCTCGAAGGCTCGGCGCTGACCGTGACGCTCGGGTTCGCGGTGATCCTCATCTACCTGGTGCTGGCGGCGCAGTTCAAGAGCTTCCGCGATCCGCTCATCGTGTTGATCGGCTCCGTGCCGCTCGCGATCTCCGGGGCGCTGCTGTTCAGCTTCTTGAAACTCACCACGATCAACATCTACTCGCAGGTCGGGTTGATCACCCTGGTGGGACTGATCGCCAAGAACGGCATCCTGATCGTGCAGTTCGCCAATCAGCTCCAGCAGAAGGGCGTCGAGAAGCTGGCGGCGCTCAAGGAAGCGTCTCTCACCCGGCTGCGCCCCGTGCTGATGACGTCGGCGGCGACGGTCTTCGGGCACCTGCCGCTCGTGTTCGCGACGGGCCCGGGATCGGCGGCCCGCAACAGCATCGGCACCGTGCTGGTCGCCGGGATGACGGTGGGGACGCTGTTCACATTGTTCGTCGTTCCGGTCTTCTATTCACTCATCGCGGCCGAGCACAAGCCCAACCCGGTGGACGAGCTGGAAGCGGAGCGGCCGGTGCTGCAACCCGCATTGGTTCAGGAGGCGTCCCTTGCGTAAGGCCATCCTCTGGGGATTCGTGGCGCTGTACGGCTGCGCCCCGGCCCCTTCCTATAGATCCCCGTCGGTACCGCCGCCTGCTGCCTTCCGGGCGGTGGCGGACAGCAGCCGGACTCCGGCGTACGTGGCTCCGGCAGCTGATGCATCGTCGTTACCCACAACCCAGAACGATTCATCCACTACGCCGTCGGCCTACTGGGACCAGCTCAACGACACCACGCTCTCGCGGCTGCTGCACGAGGTGTCCCGCGGCAACCTCGATGTGCGGGCGGCGCGGGCGCGCGTGAGTGCCGCGAGCGCCGATCGGGTGCGCAGCCTGCTCGACCTGACTCCGTCGGCGACCGTGTCGGCCGGCTACTCCCGGCAGCGCTACGCCGTCGCGTCGTTCCCCGGTGCGTCGGGCGTCTTCCCCGACCAGAATGTCTGGAGCACCAGCGTCGATGCGTCGTGGGATCTCGACCTGTTCGGTCAGATCCGGCATAACGTTCAGGCGCAGGGTGCGTTCCAGGAGGTCGCAGAGGAGCAGCAACGCGACGTGGAGGTGACGCTCCAGGCGCAGCTCGCGAGCGCCTACTTCGAGCTGCGCGGCGCGCAGGAGCAGCTCCAGGTGGCGCGCCAGAACGCCGACAACCAGAAGAAGACGCTCGACCTGACCCAGCAGCGCGCCAACGCCGGTCGCGGCAGCGCGTTCGACACAGAGCGGGCGCAGGCGCAGCTCAGCTCTACGCTCGCGACGATTCCGGCGCGCGAAGCGCAGGTGGCGGCCGCCCAGTATCACATCGGCACGCTGGTGGGCCGCTCGCCCACGCTGGTCGCGCAGGAGCTCGATCAACCGGCGCCGATTCCCTCACTCCCCGACGTCACCGCGATCGCCAATCCGGAGTCGGTGGTGCGGCGCAGGCCCGACGTCGCCACCGCCGAACGTCAGGCCGCGGCACAGGGCGCGCTCGTCGGCGCAGCGAAGGCCAGCTACCTGCCGCGCGTCACCATCGGCGGCAGCGCCGGTTATCTCGCCCCCGAGTTCAGCACCGTGGGGGATCGCTCGACCTACCGCTACGTCGTCGGACCGGTGATCACCTGGCCCGGGCTCAACCTCGGCCGCGTGAAGACCGAGGTGAACGCCGCGCAGGCGCGGGAGCAGGCCGCCCGCGCGCAGTACAGCCAGGCGGTGCTGGCCGCGGTCGAGGATGTGGAAACGACGCTGGCCCGCTATCGCGCGACGCGCGAACAGGTGGCGCGGCTCGAAGAGGCGAGTGCGGCGAGCTCGCGGGCGGCGGACCTTGCCCGGTTGCGCTACAGCGAAGGCGCGACCGACCTGCTCGCGCTGCTCGATGCGCAGCGCACCGAGCTCGACGCGCAGGACCGGTTGGCGCAGGGAAGGACCGAGGCGGCGCGTGCGTATGCGGCGCTGTATCGGGCGCTGGGAGGCGTTACCAAGTAGAGAACCCGCTGACA
>DATFSB010000223.1:0-5838 GCA_035262825.1 Gemmatimonadales bacterium
CCCGGCGCCGGCCCGGACGACGCGAAGCTCAGCGCCTCGGCGCGCTGGGAGCGGGGCCGCTGGTACGGCCTCGTGGAGTGGGCGCAGACGCGCACCGCCGGCGGCGCGTTCGTGTTCCATTCCGGACTCGCCGAAGGCGCCCTCACCCTCGGGAGCCAGCGCCCCTATCTCCGCCTCGAGCGGAGCGAGCGCCCCGAAGAAGAGCGCCTGTTCGCCAGTCCATTCCGGACCCGGCGACCGCTGTTCGAGAATTCGATCCTCGGAATCACTCGCTGGTCGATTGTGACGGCGGGGGATGCGATGGAATTCCGTCGCACGCGTAGGGTGCGGCTCACCCCGTTCGTCGAGGGATCCTATCTGGGGATCGCGCGCGTCGGGGGCGGGGTATTCGATCCTCAGATCCAATACGGGCGAACGAAGGGCTTTGCGGTGAGCGCCGGTGTGCGTCTTGCAGCGGGGATGCGCATGCCGCGCATGGGCCGCTATACCCAGGAGTCGATGCACAGGATGAGCATGCCATGAAGCGTGGTTCCCGATACGTCGTCGCCGGCTGGTTGGCATTGGCCGCTTGTGAGGGCAACAAGGTCACGCCGCCGCCGCCCCCGCCGCCTACCGACGTCGTCCTCGTCGACTCGATCCCGGTCACCGCCAACTACGGGATTCACGATCAGTATCTACGGGACGGGCTCGACATCATCTGCGCCTGGAACACCGGCATCCTCATCTACGACGTCGGCAACGGGATCAAGGGCGGCTCCCCGTCGCACCCCGTCCTCGTCGGGTCGACCGCGACGGTGGGGGGCGAGGCCCACAACACCTGGTGGTTCCATAACCCGGTAACCAACGAGAAGAAGTACCTGTTCGTGGGACAGGAAGGTCCCGGACAAATCGGCTCGCAGTCGACGGGTGACATCCACGTACTGGACGTCTCGGATCTGGCTCACCCGACTGAGGTCGCCACGTTTCACCGCAACGGGTCAGGGACGCACAACTTCTGGATGGACGAACCGAACCAGATCCTCTACGCCGCCTATTACAACGGCGGCGTAGCGGCGATCGATGTTTCGGGAACTCTCTCAGGCGACATCTCGTCCCGCATGATCGACACGATCACGTTCGGAGCAAGTAACACGTACACCTGGGGCGTGCAGCTGTATCAGGGATCGCTGTATGCCATCGATATGCTCTCGGGATTTTGGCAGCTGCACGACTCAGCGGGTGTGCTGAGCGTGGCGGCAGGCGGCAACAACCAGACGGAGCGGTATGGGTCCGATTTGTGGGTGACAAACGGCTACGCCTACACCGGGACGTGGGGATTTGGTCAGCGGGTGAGTAATGTGTTCGGCAACGCGGTGAAGATCTGGCAGTTGAATGGCAGCGGCGCCCCGACGCTCGTCGACTCGATCATCACAGCGAACGTGGCGACGGTGAGCGACGTCGAGGTCTCGGACGACAACAAGCTGCTGATGTTCAGCACCGAAGGCGGGCCCAACTCGGGGTTCTGGTTCTACAAGCTCACCGACCCGGCGCATCCGACGTTGACGTCGAAATACCTGGTGAGCAGCGGCATCCACACCGCGACCTTCTCACGGATCAACGGCAAGCTGTACGCCTTCGGCGCCAGGGACCCGGCGACCCCGGCGCAGATCATCCTGGATGCGACCGCTTTGGATCAGTAGCCGTTCGTGTGGTTGCGCTAAATGCCCCGGAGTCGATCGCGACTCCGGGGCTTTCCTCCAAGTGTCATCGCAGCCGAATCGTTGCTTGCTGCGTCACGATCTGGCCCACGGGAGTGAATCCGGTCCAGCAGGACCCACCTCCTGTAGACAACCCTAGAGTTCCGACAAGGCTTGCGTTGCTGCAGTACTGATTGACGTCATTCGAATTGATGAAGGCCCCATCCGGGTCGACATCAACTCCGACGTAGGGTGCCCCTGGGAACGTCCATGCGCTGACGTTGAACGAGTCGTACGGGCAGCCGCCGGAGGAGCTGAAGCAGGGTACGAGCTCGCCGATCGGAGACGCGCCATAGTGTGTCGTATTGTACGCGACCGTCCAGATCACGTTATCGGGAAGCGTAGCGTTCTGGGAGGTGAAGTCGAACGTGCGCAGCACCGAAACGGAATTCTGGCATTTCCCCGATACGGGATTGAACCACTTCCCCGCATCAGTGCCAGTGCATTTCACATTATCCGCGGACGGCCGCAGTGGAATGGTAAGGTCGCTGGTCACGGTCGCGAGCAGCTGATCAGGGCACGGGGTCCCGCTGCAGTCTTTCACGGAATAGATGTTCGCGGTCACGGGGTGCGTGAACGTCAACCCGTCTGTCGTAAAGCAAGCGGGGCGAGTCGGGAAGTTCCAGTACCCCGTCTCGCATGCATAGCTCGCGAACATCACTGTCAGGGACACGAGGCTTCTTGCGGTGCCCGCGAGCGTCACTTCATCTCCGAACTCCCTCGTGGAGGTTGCCTCGAACCCCAGGCTGGCCCCCGGACAGTCGGTGGCCCCGAACGGGATCGCGTTGTAGGCGACGTCGGTTCTGCCCGCGTTCACGACGCAGGCCGTCGCCTGACCCGGTGTCACGAAGCAGGTCAGCGAGCCGGCACCGTAGAGAGCCGTGCACACCGTGGGGTCGTTGATATGGAGCAGGATGGTCTGGTCCGTTGGAACGGCGGTCCAGGTAGCGGTCCCGATCGAGACCTGTATGCCCGCCCCGTCGAGGGGGATGTTGCTCGGGTCGCCGTTCGGCCGACCAAAGGAGAACGAACCGGCGCCCGAGTTGGCCGTCCAGGCCGCGCCGTTCGCCCCGGTCGCGAGCGGGGTGATCGCGGTGGGCGCCCCGGAGCCCGAATACACGCAGTACTTGATCAGACCGGGCACCCCGTCGACAGGGGTTTCGTTCGTGAGTGAGGCGAACCAGTACGTGGCGGTGGTGCCACTGGTGTTGAACCCGGCCGCCACATTGCCGGCGGCGACAAAGTTCACCAGCGCCTGATTGGCGGGGCACCCGCTGGTAGGGGGTTTGCCCGGCCCTTGAACGCTGGACAACTGATCGGACACCTGACACCCTGCCACTACCGCTAGAAGCAGCGCCGTCCCAGCGGCGAAGACACTTCTTCCCCGTTTCCCCTTCACGTGCCACCCCTCTCCATTGGTGTCCTAAACGGACCGGAAGGCCCTATTGATCAGTTAAGCTCCATCGCGCCCTTCGCCATCCGTAGGACGGGGGAGTCGCATCTATCTTCGGTTTACAGCCGCTATTACCAGCCAACTGTCAATTCCATGGCAGGTTAGCGGCCGGTGCGACTTTGTCTGACAGCCGTCGATCGCTGGCAATTGATTGTGCGTTGACCGTGGGCACACAGTCTGCACCACCGAGGCAGCACACGACTGAACAGGGCCGCCCTCCATTCGCCGCGTGAGGCAACTGAGCATGCGGACACGCCTGGTTCTCGCAGACCGCCATCCCATCGTTCTGTACGGACTGGAGCAGCTGCTCCGCGCAGAGCCCGATCTGCAGGTCGTCGCCTGTAGCACGAGCGGCGACGAAACACTCACCGCCATACGCCGCCATCAGCCCGACCTCCTGCTCATCGACGTTCGTCTGCCGCGCAAGAACGGATTGCAGGTCGTGCGAGAGCTGCAACGTGAACAGGCGACGACGAAGGTCGTGCTGATGGCAGACCGGTTAGAAGACGACGAGGTGCTCGAAGCCTACCGCCTCGGTGTCCGCGATATCCTGCTGAAGGAGCTTGCCTTGGAGAAGGTCGTGCAATGTGTCCGCACGGTTCGCTCAGGTGAGCCCTGGATCGAGAAGCGTGCGGTCAGCCGTGCCCTCGACGTGCTGCTGAAGCGGGAGAGCGGGACGCGGGCAGTGTCGGACCTCCTCACCCGCCGCGAACTGGAAACGGTGCGACTGGCAGTGCTTGGCCTGCGCACTGGAGAGATATCCGCGCGACTGGGAATCAAAGCGGGAACGGTCAAGACCCACCTGCACCGCGCATATGACAAGCTCAAGGTCAACAACCGCGTCGCCCTGACGCGGTACGCCCAATCCCTCAAACTGGTCTGAGTGAAGCCCGGAGCGCTTGCTACATCCGCTTGTACTTCGGGCCGCTCCCGCCCTCGCGCGGCGTCCAGCGCGGGCCCAGCACATCGGTCGCCTTGCAGTCGACGCAATTCGGCGCGTTGATGCGCAGCTTCCCGTCGACCTCTTCGTAAACTCCCGCTGGACAGACGTGGCTGTAGAACCGCGCCACCTCAGCCGGGACGTCCGCGCCGGCGACGAGGTGCGTGGGAATCGTGTCGCGCGTCGTATTCCCCGACTTGAACACGCCGTCCACCTTGCTGAAGCTGAGTTTTCCATCCGGAGCGAACGCGCCGTCTGTTTCCTCCCGGCGCGCAGCGTCGGCGTCGCTGTGCATCGTGTAGCGCCCGCCGGGGAAGTGCCCGCCGGTGAGCGTCATCAGCCCCGCCTGGAAGCCGCCCGCCGTGAACCCGTGCTTGAACGCCAGCCGCATGTTACGCGTGCGATAGAGGTCGCGGGTGATGTAGGACTCGTTCACCATACGGTCGTAGGGCGCGAGCGCCGCGGCGCTCGTATCGCCGGCCTTCAGAGCGTTGAAGATCGTGCGCGCGGCGTACATCCCGGAGTGCATCGCGTAGTGGATGCCCTTGAGCGACGGCACGTCGACGAAGCCGGCTGCGTCGCCGAGCAGCACCACGCCATCACCCGAACGCCGCGCGGGAAGCGCGTAGTAGCCGCCTTCCGGAATCGTCTTCGCCCCCCACTCGACCAGCTCGCCGTCCTCGAGGTACGGGCGGAAGAGCGGATGCCCCTTGAGGCGCTGCACCATCACGTGCACATCGAGGTTCGCGTTGCGGTAGTCGAGCCCCACCACCATCCCCAGGGCCACCAGATTCGGCGCCAGCGGATAGCAGAAGCTGCCGCCGAAGGCGTCTCCCGGCAGCGGCCACCCGAGCGTGTGGATCACGCGATCGAGCGGGCGCCTCGTTTCCCAGATCTCCTTCACGCCGAGGGCGAAGATCTGCGGATTCTCGGACGGGACGCGCTGCCACTGCTGCCACGCTTGCGACAGGAGCCCGCGTGTCCCTTCGGAGAGCGCCGTTACCCTGGCCGTGAGATCGTTCGGTGCAGAATAGGAAGGGAGCGGCTGGCCATCGCGCCCCAGCCCGGTGGCGGCGGTACGAACCCCGGCGACGCGGTTGCCCTCGGTGAGCAGTGCCGCTGCAGGGAACCCGGTGAAGACGTTCACGCCCAGCGCCTCGGCCTGCTGCCCCAGCCAGCGCACGATCTCGCAGATCGACCCGACGTAATTCCCATGATTCTTCATCGTCGGCGGCGTGAGGATGCGCAGCGCCCTCCCCGACGTCAGCACGTACACCGCTTCGCGCTCGACCCGGCCGCGCAGCGGCAGGTCCTGCTCGCCGAGATCCGGGAACAGCTCGCGCAACGCGATCGGATTGACGACCGCACCCGAGAGCGAGTGCTCCCCCAACGCCTCGGCCTTCTCCAGCACCCCGATGTTGAGCTCCCCGACGCTGGGGTCCGCCCTGGCGAGACGGGCTAGCTCGATCGCCCCCGCGAGCCCTGCCGGCCCCGCGCCGACGAACAGCACGTCGAGCTCTATTGAATCGCCGGCGCCCTCGGACCCCTGCTTGATCAGGAGCTGGTCGAGCGGCAGAGCGGGCTGATACTGTGAGGGGATCATGACGATTGCGGATTGCGGATGGGATAGATCGATTGCGGATTGCGGATTGCGGATTGCGGAATTGAAGTGCCAGCGTCGATGCGGGGTTTGGCGATCGGAGCTGACC
>DATFSB010000224.1:0-3496 GCA_035262825.1 Gemmatimonadales bacterium
GCCGGCGGCGCTCACCGAGGGGGCGTTCATGATGATGCCCGACCAGGAAGCGGTGTTGGCGAGCGAGGCGGGGCAGTGGCGGTATGCCGAGGGTGTGGTGCGAGGAATAGAGGATTTTCTGCGACAAAGCGTCACGGGCCGTCGGTAATCGGTTGTTTTTGACCGACAACCGACAACCGACGACGCTTCACCGGATTGTAATGAACCGCCCCGCAGGCCCGCGGTATAATGAAGGCAACCATGCTGCGCGATGTCCTCCGACAGGCCGCCCTCGCCGCGGTGTTCTGCGGCATCGGGGGCGGTGTCGCTCGTGGCCAGGCCCAGGCGGAGCGGGCCGACCTGGAGCGGCTGCGCGATTCGCTCGCCACGGCGGTCGACTCGCAGTCGCTCAAGCGGCTCGAAGCGGCGACGATCGAGGTCGCCAAACACGATCGCGATAACCCGCTGATCCACCTCCGCCTCGGCTTCATTGCCTACCGCCTCGGCGAAATCGCCAAGTCCAAACCGCACTACGACGACGCCGCTGGAGAGTTCGAGTGGGCGTCGGATCTCAAACCCGACTGGCCCTATCCCTGGTACGGACTGGGGCTGGCGGAGCTCGCGCAGGGAGAGAACTCCTCGATCGCGATCGAGAATCTGCGCCAGCAGCTCGGTCTCGATTACCTGTCCAAGGCGGCTCGCGCCTTCGCGCACGCGACGCAGGTCGACCCGAGCTTCGCCTTCGCCGCGGTCGATCTCGTCAACGCCGCCCTGACCCAGCGTATCCGGCCGCGGCTGGAGGTCGCGTTGCAATCGATCCGGCTCGCAGCGGCGTCGCCGGCGGGGACCAACGCCGCCGTGCAGCTGGCGCGCGGCCGCGTGGAGCGCGAGATGGGGGAGGTCGATTCCGCGCTGGCCGGGTTCCGCGCCTTCCTGGCGGTCGGGGGCGACTCCGGGATCGGACTGTTCGAGCTGGCGCGCACCCAGTTCTTCGCCAACCAGCACCGGGCGGCGGAGTCGAGCTACTATGCGGGCGCTCGCATCGCGGCGAGCGCCGCGGCGCGCGCGCTGTACCGCGCCGATGTGATGCTGCTCGCCGATTCCGCAACGATCAGGGACTACGACGCGCAGACTGACGGCGGCGCCCGCGCGGCGTGGCTGGCGCGGTTCTGGAACCAGCGCGACGTCGTCGACGCGCGCGAACCGGGCGAGCGGCTCGGCGAGCACAACCGCCGCTGGCTCTACGCGCACCGCAATTTCCGGCTGGTGAGCCGGCACCGCCACTACGACATCACCGAAGTGTATCGCTCCTCGCAGGCGGAATTCGACGACCGCGGCATCATCTACATGCGCCAAGGCGAGCCGGACCAGCGCGCGACGTATCCTGCCGATATCGGATCCTCGGGCTCCTGCGACACTCACATCGAGCCGAACGTGAGCTGGCTGTATCACACCGCGAGCGGCGACATCGTCTACAACTTCGTCGCCCGCGACGATGCGTCGGATTACAAGCTGGTGGAGAGCCTCGTCGATGCGATGGGGTTCTGTTCCGCCGTGCGGGCAGCGACTGCGCTGTCGTTCGACTCGGCGCGGGTCGGACCGCTCGCGCCGCGAGTGGTCGACTTGTACGCGTCGCGCGAGCAGTTCGGCGGGGCCTACGCGCGCGTGGCGCGCGGCGGCAGTCTCGTCGGCCGTACGCTCGCCAACGAGCGTATGGCGGGTCGCCACGATATCGTCACCGGGACAACCACCGACACCTACGAGCAACGCTTCCCAGTCTCGCTCAACGTCGTGGTGAGCAGCTTCGTCGTGGGCAACAGCCTGACGGGCCACGGCGGCAGAGACTCCAACCACGTGTTGATGAGCGTGGGTGGTGACGGGTCCACCAACCGCCCATCCGGCGATCCGCCCATCCGCCAATCGCTCCATGTCGTCTTCGCCATCCCCGCCGCCCGGCTCTCCTCCGAGCAGGGGGGAGAAGGCGTGCTGTACCCGCTGCACTTCCGGCTGCTCGTCACCGACCTGCGCGACAGTCTCGTCGCCCGGCTCGACACGCTGCGCGTCTTCACGGCGCGCCAGCCGCTGCACGCGCCAAGCTATCTCTCGGGCCGGCTCAGCGTGCCGGTCCCCCCCGGGGTCTACCGCTACCGGCTGCTCGTCTCCACGGCCGATCAGCTGGCGGGGCAGCTCGTGCGGCGCGACACGGTGCACGTGCCGGTGCTCGACGGCCGGAGCTACGCGTCGAGCGACGTGGTCATGGGTCGGGTGGGCGGCGGGCTCGTCTGGCTGGCGCGCCATCCCGCCGGCGACTCGACCGCGGTGGACAGCGTGCTGCTCAACCCGCTCGACCGCTACCCCACCGGGAGCGTGGCGGAACTGTACTTCGAGGTCTATGGTCTGGCGGCGGGTCAGGCCTACCACACCGAGGTGCGGGTGGAGCGCCAGGGCGGGCGCTCGATCTTCGGAATGATCGGCGGCTTGTTCGGCGGGCACCATGCGCCGGCGCTGCTGGCGTTCGACGCCAGCGCCGACGGCCCCGTGACGCGCGTGCATCGCGGCATCAGTCTGAAGGACGTCCCGACCGGGAATTACGTCCTCACGGTGACGCTCACCGATCCCGCATCGTCGCGTCGCATCGTCCAGCGACAGTCGCTGCAGGTTGTTTCCAGCCAGTAAGTTGACACGCTCGCGCGCGGGTTCATAAGTTATCGGGATTGTACTGCCCCCACTGCGGCGCCCAAAACGACGAAGCCTTCAAGTTCTGTAAGACTTGCGGCGCCGACCTTTCCACGTCGGTCCCGCTCGCCAGCGCGGCTCCCGAAGAACCTTCCGAAGTCGACCTCGTCCGCGCCGAGCTGAAAGACGAATACGAGATCCTGAAGGAGCTTGGTCGCGGCGGCATGGCGATCGTGTTCCACGCCAAAGAACGCCTGCTCGAGCGCGAAGTCGCGCTCAAGGTGCTCCCGTTCTCGCTGTCGTTCGACAAGGAGTTCGTGGAGCGCTTCATGCGCGAAGCGCGCACGGCGGCGAAGCTCGAGCACCCCGGCATCGTGCCGATCTACCGCGTCGGCAAATCGGGGCGGGTGACGTATTTCACGATGAAGTACCTGCGCGGCAAGCCGCTGTCGGCGCTGCTCGCCGCGCGCGGCGCGCTGCCGCCGCACGAGATCCGCCAGATCCTTGTGCAGGTCGCGGGCGCCCGCGCCTATGCCTATCGCACCGACGGCACGGTGCACCGCGACATCAAGCCCGACAACATCATGTTCGACGAGCACGGCCAGGCGATGGTGGCCGACTTCGGGATCGCCAAGGCCGCCTCGGGCTCGAAGCTCACCGGCACCGGGATGGCGATCGGCACGCCGCACTACATGAGCCCCGAGCAGGCGCGCGCCCAGCAGCTCGACGGGCGCTCGGACATCTACTCGCTCGGCGTCGTCGCCTACCAGTGCCTCACCGGCATGGTGCCGTTCGACGGCGAGGATTCGTTCTCGATCGGCTACAAGCACATCATGGAGCC
>DATFSB010000225.1:0-7478 GCA_035262825.1 Gemmatimonadales bacterium
CCGCCTGACGTGTGGCAGTCCTACGACATCACGTTGGTGGGCCGGATGGTGACCGTCGTGGCGAACGGGAAGACGGTGATCTGCAATCGGGAGATTGCGGGTCCCACCGGAGGGGCGCTCGACAGCAAGGAAGGAACGCCGGGGCCGTTGATGCTGCAGGGAGACGAACCAGGAGCGATGGAGTTCAGGAATATCGTCTTGACGCCGGCGAAGTGAACAAGAAACGAATGCAGAATATCGAATGTCCAATGCAGAATATCGAATGTCCAATGTAGAACGGTCAATGAATAGCAGGTCAATTGATCATTCTACATTGGACATTTTTCATTGATAATTCAGCCCTTTCTGGCCTCTCCCCAAGCCTCTCGGCGCGCCCCATTTTAGTGCGCGCTGGGCCGGGGAGGGGGGCTCCTGGGCGCGTTTTCCGACCGCTACCACATCGAACGAGAAGTAGGCCACGGCGCGATGGCGAGGGTGTACCTCGCCCGCGATCAGCGGTACGACAAGCACGTGGCGATCAAAGTTCTGAATCCCGAGCTGTCGGCCGCGCTCGGGCAGGAACGATTTCTGCGCGAGATCGCCATCGTCGCGCATCTCAATCATCCGCATATCCTGCCGTTGTTGGACTCCGGCGAGGCGAATGGCTCGCTGTTCTATGTCATGCCGTACGTGGCAGGGGAGTCGTTGCGGCACCGGTTGCGGCGAGAAACGCAGCTGCCGATCGCCGACGCGCTCGCGATCGCGCGTGACGTGGCAGGCGCGCTCGACTACGCCCACCGTGAAGGGTTCGTTCACAGGGATATCAAGCCAGAAAACATTCTGATGTCCGAGGGTCTCGCGATCGTGGCGGATTTCGGGATCGCGCGGGCGATCACGCTCGCCGCGGACGACGACCGGATCACGCAGACCGGGGTGTCGCCCGGGACGCCACCGTACATGTCGCCGGAACAGGCATCGAACGGATCTGTGGACGGTCGCAGCGACATCTACGCACTCGGCTGTGTGTTGTACGAGATGCTGGCGGGGCAGCCGCCGTTCTCGGGTCCGACGACGCAGGCGATTCTGGCCCGCCACCTGGCGGACCCGGTGCCGTCGCTGCGGACGGTGCGGAAGACGGTGCCGGTCGGCGTCGAGCAGGCGGTGCTGAAGTCGCTCGAGAAGGTGCCGGCGGACCGGTTCTCAACGGCGGGTGAGTTCGCAGAAACATTGGCATCCCCGAAGGCGGAGCCGAGCGGACGCGATTGGGTGAAGCTAGGGATACAAATCGCGGCGGGCGTGGCTGTTGCCGCCGTCGTCTGGTTCTCATTGCGTCTGGGAGCCAGGGGAGGGCCGGGCTTCGAGGCGGGACTCGACACGACGAGCTACGTGATTTTCCCTTTCGAAAGAGACTCCGGGCTGCTCTCAGGCAACGAGGCTCAGCTCCTGGCGGACGGGCTGCGGCATTGGTCTTTGATTTCAGTCGTGGACCCCCCCCGGCTGCGTGAGCGACTCGTGGGACACGCCAACCGATGGCTTCCCAACGATGCAGCCGCCATTGCTCGGGGAGTTGGGGCCGGTCGGTTCGTGTTGAGCACCGTCTCGCAGGTGGGAGACTCCCTTCGCATCTACTCGGCGGTGTACCGAACCGCGTCCAGCGGCCCGCCCGTGCACGATGCGACCATACGGGTCGCGGCGGGCCAAAGTGATGCCAGTGCGGCGTTTCTTCGACTGGCTGACGTCCTGCTCTTCGGTGCTCGCGGGCCCGGGGAGGTTCTTGGCGCATCCACGAGCACCTCGTCTCGTCCCGCTCGTCAGGCGCTCGAGAGGGGTCTGGATTCGGTGTACACTTGGAACCTGGACGCCGCCGACTCCGCATTCAATCTCGCGACTCATTACGACGCGAATTTTTCTCAGGCCTATCTCTGGTTGGCCCTTGTTCGCTCATGGATGGAGCAGCGAAGGTCGTGGCGAGAGGCGACCACCGCGACGTGGCAGTCCGCAGCAGCGCGGGCGGCCGCTGGCCGTTCCCGACTGTCCGCCACTGAGCGGGCGGTTTCAGACGCCATTTTCGCGCTGAGCCGGGGAGAAGTTCTGCACGCGTGCGTACAGTGGAAGCGCCTTACTGAAACAGAGCCGGACTTCGCAACTTGGTACAGCCTCGCGAATTGTTTGAGTCGTGACGACGCGGTAATCGAGGATCGGACGAGTCCGTCAGGGTGGAGTTTTCGCAGTAGCTATGCACAGGCGATGGATGCTTACGTCCGCGCCTTACAATTGCTCCCCTCCATTCATCGATCGTTGCACAGAGGAGGGTTTGGATCTGTCCGTCGATTGATGATGACAACCGCCTCTGCACGACGACACGGTCACGCCTTGCTTCCGGATACAATGTCGTTCGCAGCAGCGCCTTTGTGGCAGGGCGATTCCCTCGCGTTCGTACCGTACCGATCCAACCAAGTGCTTGGGCGTCTGTCCGCGACCTCGGCGAAGACGGCGATCGCAGTGCGGCACCAACGACTTCTCTTTCAAGACATTGCCACTGCCTGGGTTACTGCCTTTCCGCATAGCGCTGACGCCGTGGAGGCGTTGGCCATTTCGTTAGAGATGCAGGGAGATCCAGCCGCGCTCGATACCATTCGGCGGGCTCGTGCCGTTGCGACGACGCCCGACGAGCAGGTGCGGGCGTCGGCGGCCGAGGTGTGGTTGCTCGTGAAATTCTCGGTTCCAGGGAATCTCACCGCTCTGGCCAAGGCGCGAGTGACCGCCGACTCGTTGCTTGCGGAGTTCCCACCAGGTCGCGCCCCGGAGCCGCTCCTGCTCGCGAGTCTGGCAGCCTTGACGGGTCACGGATTGCTCAGTTCCGAATACTGTCATGATCGAGAACTTGCCTTTGAATGGGGCATACCAGTGCAACTCGCTGGTACAGCATTCCCGCTGCTCGCGCTCGGGGCTGTTGGCGGGCCGCCGGACAGTCTTATGAGCCTGGAGCGTCGATTTGACTCCGCGAGCCTCGCCCTCTCCCCTGCGGTGCGGTTGCAGTCCCGCATGGAGTGGGTGGCGCGAGCAGCGTCATTAGCATTTCCCGAAGTGCGACTGCACGCGATGGACGAGTTGGCGGATTCCGGAGACTACCTCCTTGATGCGGAGGCGGCGTTCCTGAGGGGGGATACGGCTCGAGTTCAGGCACTGTTCACCGAGTTGCGATCTGATCGACGGTTTGTACCAACGACCGAAGTCACGGTGGACGGCCTCTACCCCGAGGCCACGCTTCTCGCCGGCATGGGTAATGACCGAGGCGCCGTTGCTTGGCTGGATCCTCTCTTAACCCAACTCGCAACGACGCCTCCGCAAGCATTCGCCGATCCGGCTCGAGCAGGCGCGTTCGTTCGCGCACTGGCACTGCGGGCGAAGCTCGCTGCCCGCCTTGGCGACCGAGCGGGCGCCCAGCGATGGTCACGGACAGTGCTCGCACTGTGGACCGATACCGATGCGTTCTTGAAGCCACTCATCACCGAACTCCAACGACTCGCTGTCTGACGGGCTTCTTGGTGGGGCTGAATCTCACAACGGGAGGAGTTTATGGGTGGTGAAAAAGCAGTGCGCTTCGGCGCCGGGGTCGTGCTCGTACTCGCGAGTGTTTGGCTCCTGAGCTGTCGCTTGCAGCGAGAGCAACCGACGGGCGGCAGGCCGGAGTGTCCAATGACCCAAGTAGCCCTTGCTGATACTACCGATACGGTAGTGGCGATCTCCGGGCCGATCACGAACATTCCGGAATTCCATGATTGTCAACGATTCGTTGTTGGTAAGAAATATGACTCATTGTATGCAATTTTCGCCGGTTACCACCTCGAATTGTCCCCGAACTTGAGGTTGACCCCTGCCCAAATCAATCCTCCTTCAGGGAGTTCTTCGACCGCGATTGGGCCTACCGGCGCGAATAAAGCGAAGCCCCCCTTGAACCAGATTATTCTGGAAGGAACTGGTTACACCTACGCGGAGATCTACACTTGGGGCGGCAATTATCCGCCTCTTGGAATCAAGCCAGGGTTCAATTGCCTATACCTGTTTGTCACTGGGGGGCAACAGCGAGCCAGAATGGTGCCCATCGCGAACCTCCCCACGGCCAATCAGGACTCGTCGTGCATCGTCCCCCGTCCTGATATGGCGACGAACACTGGGTACGGGAAGGAATTACTGGTGCGGCAGGACACTGAGCCCGGTCTAACCGCCGACGACTATCCGCCCGTGGCGCGCTGGGACTGGGATGCCGTTCACCTCAAGCAATATATCGGCATTCGGTGCGGGAGCGCATGGTGTGAGATTGGCGACAGCGACCTGGTCGTGTCGACCGCCCTGGGGACTGCGCCCAGCTTCGCGACCGTGAGTGGCGATCCGCCGACACCCAACGAGACGCTCCGGGTTACTCGCATCAAGGGCTGGTACGACCGCCAGCAACTGGCAACCAAACCGTGGTTTTCACCTCTGCAGCCGGGCGCAGTCTGGGGCACCATCATCCCCAACCCAGCGCTCGGGAGAAAAGATCATGACGACGTATCGTACTTTCACCCGACTACCACCAACCCTCCGTGGGTGGAGGTAGCCGTTGTTCGCGTGCCGGAAGACTATAGCATGTCGGTCGCGAAGTTTGCCAACGGCGACAATAGTGTGGCTCTGTGTTATGGAACAACGCAAGAATGCCAAGTAGACGATTCGAAAGTCAGTGGGTGCAAGACGTCAGCGATTGCTCACAGTTCATACACGGGTTCGGTTACTCCCGCGACGCCCCTATGGTGGGTGAGGATCACTGCAGAGGGAACGTCTCCCCAATTTCGGTGCGTCGAATGGCGAGACCACTCCGCTGATGCGCTGAGTTTAGGATACAGGATCCCGGGCACCGCGCGCTGGAGATGGCTACTTGAGGACGAGACCACTTGGGCACGTTGCACAGAGGGGTGCTGTGAGATGCACTAGAAAGCGGTAATGGCGCGCTCCTTTCGATGAATTTGTGCGTTGGAGCGCGCCAGCAACAAGTCATGGGGATGAGTCTCTAGCGACCAATGCCAGTCTATCCACGGGGCCGGCCGATAGTCTCGTAACGCCCTTCAGCCCGAGAACGCTCAAATCGGCGACTCGTTCCCATGACGCCGCCCCCTGTGAATCCCACTGATACAAGGCTGTTCCGTCACTGGTCAACACGACTCCATTGGCGAGCCACATATGAAACTCCGCGCCAGGTGGCAGTCGCACCAAGCGGTGGACGGTGCCACGGTCCGCATTCAGCTCCATCAGCCACGACTCGGTCGAATCCACAATCTGCACGAAGCTGATTGAATGCCGACCGGGAATCGGCTGCAGGGCTCGTCCGATATTTCGCGCCACCGTGTCGAACCTCTCACGGCCGAGCCGCGCGAGCACGAGCGCGTTGGGATTGCCGAGGACGTAGAGCGCGAGCGTGCTGTCGTCCGCCCAGGCGTGATAACCGACCGGCTTGATCTTCTCGAACAAGAGGGCAGGGTGCCCGCCGTCGGCATCGAGTCGCCATAGACGCTGCGTCGAATCCAGCTCGACCCGCACGACCGAGATGCCCCCGGACTTCGGCATGAACGTCGGGGAGTACTCGCTCTCCGCCGTCGTCGTGACGGCGCGACTGGCATGCGTGGCGAAGTCGTAGCGCCAGATATCCGCCTGCCCGTTGGCGCCGATGCGGGTATAGAGAAACCCGGAGCCGTCGGGCAGAAACGCCGGCTGATTGTCGTAACCCGGCCGCGACGTGACGTTCACCGGCTTGCCGACGCTCACGCGCCCGTCGCGGATTGTCACGTCGGCGACCCAGATGTCGGTCCCCGGCGGGCCCTGAGTTTGTGGGGTGGCTTGCAGTGCTGCGAGGACCAGCGTCGCGATCATCAGGTCCACCCTCGCCGTTTCGCTTCCGCCACGGTGGCCGCCGCGGCTCCCTCGATCCCCAACCGCTCGGCGTTCACCACCAGATCGTAGTTCTCCACGTCCTGCCGCACCCGGCCGGAATACGTCTTCACGTACTGGTCGCGCCGCTTGTCGGTCTCATCGAGCACCTTCTCCACCGTCGCGGGATCGACGCCGAGCTTCTCGACCGCGAGCCGCATGCGCCACGGCTTCGACGCGACGACGTACACGTGGAGCGCGTCGGGGCGCGTGGCGAGCAGCGCTTGCGCCCCACGGCCCACCACGACCGCGCGCCCTTCGCTCGCCGCCTCGAGAATCACGCGTTCGGTCATCTTGTGGATCGCCGCCTCGTCGCGCTCGGCCGCGGACACCGCCGCCTCAGTGATGAACAGCTCGGGAGACGCCGCGGCAAGCGTCCGGGCCAGGCGCTCGAGCACCCCCGACGTCCGCTCCTCGCGCTGCGCCACCTCGGCCCGCGGCAGCCCCGCCCGCCGCGCGACTTCGTCGACGAACTCGTTGTCGATCACCGTCCAGCCTAGCTGCGTCGCCACGAGCTGGGCGACGTCGGAGCCGCCTGAGGCGTACTGGCGGGTGATGGTGATGAGAGGGGGAGCCATAGAGACGTAATCTGTCGTCACCGACGACCGATCACCGATGACGCCTATGTAAAGAGATTCGGACCCGGCCCCGCCCCCGGCCCGGGCTTTCCGTAGCCCGGACTCTTCGGCTCCGGCCGGACCCGCGTATATCCCAGATCCTCGGAGCGGGAAATGCGGCGCGCCGCGACCAGCCCCTCGAGCACCAGCTCACAGGCGGCCACGATGTGCGCCGGATCCTTCTTCCCCGCGAGCCCCACCCGGTCCACCAGGTCGAGCAAGCCCGGCACCACGCTGAAGCCCTTGAGCAGCGTTTCGGAACGCTCGTCGGCGGAGATCTTCAGCGCGCCGCCTTCGTCGAACCAGTGCACGATGTCGTCGACGTTGGCGCCGCCGACGCGCGACTCGAACGTCTCGCCGGCCGCGCGCTTGATGAGGTCCTTGGCGACGGTGTCGGCGCCCTGCAGCTCGCCCTCGTATTCCAGCTCGAGCTTCCCCGTGATCGCCGGCAGCGCGGCGTACACGTCCGACACGCGCGGCACGATCGTCTTTTCCTTGGTCACGATGCCGCGCCGCTCGGCGCTCGACACAACGTTCTCGAGCGTGCTGATCGGCAGGCGCTGCGACACGCCGCTCTTCTTATCGACGCGCTTGTCACTGCGCGCCTCGAAGGCGATACGCTCGACCAGCTCGGCGATGAAATCCGGGACCCGGATCTGCCGCGTGTCGCGTGCGATCCAGGCTTCCTGCTGCGTGATCGCGGCGCCCAGCTCGACCGTATGCGGATAGTGCGTGGCGATCTCGGAGCCGATGCGGTCCTTCAGCGGCGTGATGATCTTGCCGCGCGCGGTGTAATCCTCTGGGTTGGCGGTGAAGACGAGGGCGACGTCGAGATTGAGCCGCACGGGGTAGCCCTTCAGCTGCACGTCGCCTTCCTGCATGATGTTGAACATGCCCACCTGGATCTTCCCGGCGAGATCG
>DATFSB010000226.1:0-9659 GCA_035262825.1 Gemmatimonadales bacterium
GAAGCCGGTGGCGCGCTCGGGGCCGATGGCGCTCCAGCCGGGGAAGAGGAGCGCCGCCGTATTCTGCACCAGGAAGAGAACGGTGACGATCGGCGGTGTGATGATCGCCGCGCCGACGAGGATGGCGAGCCGGTCGCCGGCGGGCAGCGTGACCGCGTCGCTTGCGAGGGAGGCGATGAACGCCGTCGTCCACCCGAGGATGGCGATCCCGGAGATGACGAGGGCGGGGCCCAGCAGCTCGGCGCCCACGATCGCCCAGCCGGCGAGCGGCAGCGACTTCAACACGTCGAGCAGCTCGAGGTCGCGGCGAAGGTCGTAGCGCAGCGTGATCGGCCCGAACAGCACGCCGACGCCCGTCAGGGCGAGCGCCAGCACCGCCACGAGGGTCGGCCCTCTGACCGCCCCCGGCTGCCCCAGCACCAGACCCATCACGACCACGAGGATCAGGATCAACACCAGGGACCGCAGCCGGAACTCGCGCAGCGCCCCGGTGATGTTCTTCCAGACCAGGGCGGCCTCGGGGGCGCCCCGCGCGCCGAGCCGGAAGATCGGGGCGGTGCCGCCGCGGCGCAGGCGCGGGGCCTCGCTGCGTCCGCGGCGGATCGCCTCGATGCGGCGGGCGGTTTTGTTGGCGTGCTCTACCGCCGCCTCCTCGAAGGCCAGTGTGGAGTGCACCACCCAGACGTAGAACGCCGCCGCGACCAGGAGCCCCTGGGGAAAGCGCGTCACGAACTCCCGCGCGGTGGTGGCGACCATCGGTCCCGTGACGGCGAAGAGCGGCCACGTCACGACGCCAAGCACCCCGTGGCGCAATGCGTGCGCCAGCACCGGCAGGGCGCTGCCTGGGTCGACCCGCAAGGCGGCGACGACGTCCGGGAGTGCGTTCCGCATCCCCCACCACAGGCCGCCGACCAACAGCGCGAGGACGACGAGGGTGAGCAGCCGACGCCGTACGCCCGTAACCCCCTGCTCGGTGAGCGAAGCGCGCACCAGCGCCGCGCTGGCGGCGTGCAGCTGCAGCGTGAAGTACAACAGCCACAAGGCGGGGATACGGAAGAACACGCGGGTGGCGAGATCGGCGCGCGAGAAGATCAGCACGGTAAACATCGCCGACACGAGGATCGGCAGCTGGCTGCGCACCATGCGGAATTGGATCACCGACCGGCGCGTGAGCGGGGCGGGGAAGACGAAATCGGTTTCGGCGAGCTGGAAGGCGAACGGAGTTTCCGCGGAACCGAACACCCAGGTCAGGATGGCCGTTGCCCCCACCGCGAGCGCGGCGACCAGCCAGCGCGCGTCGGGTGCGGCGGATGAGGTCCATGCGTTGCGTGGGCGAATCCAGAAATACCAGAAGTAGCCGAGGCCGACGAGGAATCCGATGAAATACTTCGGCTGCCGCAGCCGCTGCACCCGGCGTTTCAGCGTGTTGATGAACGAGCGTTGCGAGAGATACAGTGCCGCGTCGATCACGGGCGTTCTTCGCCGGCGGGCGAGGCCGTCAGGGCGAGGAAGACGTCCTCCAGACTCTTCCCGGCCAGATCGGGGCGGCCGGCCAGAATCTCGGAGAGCGTCCCGACCGCCACCATCCGGCCGCGCTGCAGGATGAGCACCCGTGTGCAAATCTCTTCAACGAGGTGCAGCAGGTGGGAAGAGAGCAGCACCGCTGCCCCGGCGCGGGCGCGCTCCACGATCGTCTGTTTCATGCGACGGATGCCAGCCGGGTCGAGCCCGGTGAGTGGCTCGTCGAACAGCAGCACCTTGGGGTCGTGGAGCAGCCCGCAGGCGATCACCAGTTTCTGGCGCATCCCGCGCGACAGCTCCCCCGGCAGCGCCCGGGCCTTGTCCGACAGCTCGAGCTCCTGGAGCAGGGGAGAGAGGCGAGTTTCCAAATCGGCGACCTGATAGAGCCGGGCGATGAAGCGCAGGTGCTCTTCAACGGTGAGGTAGTCGAACAGATGCGGCTCGTCGGGCATGAAGGCGAGCAGCCGCTTCGCGGCGACGGGCTCGCGCTCCAGGTCGTGGCCGCCGATCCGGATCCTGCCCCGGGTGGGGCGGACAATCCCGACCAGACTGCGCAGCGTCGTCGTCTTGCCGGCGCCGTTCGGGCCGACCAGTCCCAGCACCTCCCCGGGGGCGACCCCGAAGGAGAGATCGGCCACGGCGGCCAGCTCGCCGTACTGCTTGGTGAGATTCTCGACTTCGATCATGTGGGAGAAGATAGGTGTCAGGTGCCAGGTGTCGGGTGCCAGGTCGGAAGGGGAAACAGTTGTGGGCTGGGATAAAGTTTGTATATTAACTATCAATATGTTAATTTTATTGCAGCTCCCTGACACCCGATACCTGGCACCTGACACCTAGGATGTCGGACCGCTCCGAACTCGCGCTCCAGTTAGCCGACGCCTTGAGCGCCGCCGCCACCGCTCTCGAGCGCTCCGGCGACCGCGCTTTCCGCGCCTACGGCCTCTCGCACCGCGCCCACGGCGCGCTGGCGGCCGTGGACGAAGCGGGGCCCGACGGCGCCCGCCCCTCCGACATCGCGCAACGACTCGGCGTGTCCCGCGCTGCCGCCACCACATTCATCCAGCGCCTCGAGACAAAGGGGGTGGTGGAGACCACCCCGGATCCCGACGACGACCGCGGCGTACGTGTCACCCTCACGAGACGGGGGATCGAGGTCCTGCTCAGGGTCGGACAGCTCGAGCGACGCCTCGCCGCACGGTCGATCGAGGGGATGCCGGCGAGTGCGCTCCAGCGGACGGTGCATCTCCTGGAGGAGTACAAACGCAGGCTCGAGGGGCGGCAGCTGGAAGTGATTCGGTAGGGGGAAAGACGTAAAGTAGAGGCGTATTGTGGGACCAAGTAGTGAATAGTTGGAGGTGGAAAAGTAGAGGGAGGTGCTTGAGGTGAGGAGTTCTACCCATGCTTTCCACAGGAGTTTAGCACATCACCCATGCTCTCCCGCCTCACGCGGAAGGCCGCCATAACAAGGAAAGAGGACAAACGAGGGTTTTCCACATTCCTCCTTCCTTGATAGTGTGTGGATAAGTGTGACAACCCTGACATTTGGCCGACAAGGCCCCTCTACCGCCCTCATCCGCCCTCTGCCGCCCACTCCCGAATATCTTTGGCCGCCATGATCAGACGCACCAAGATCGTCGCCACGCTCGGACCGGCCACCGCCAGTCCGGACGGCATTACCCGGTTGCTCGACGCCGGGGCGAATGTCATTCGCATCAATGCCTCTCACGGCACGCCCGAGCTGCGCGAGCAGTGGTTCAAGATGGTCCGCGCCGTCGCCGACGGGCGCGACCACCCGGTCGCCATCCTGGTCGACCTCCAGGGTCCGCGCATTCGCGTCGGCGAGCTCGCGCAACCGCGGGAGCTCGTCCCGGGAAGCGAGGTCGTGCTCACTCCGGAAGAAGAGGCGCAGCGGGACGACATCCCCACCACCTACGCCGACCTCGCCACCGACGCCCGGGTCGGCGCGCGCATCCTGCTCAACGACGGTCTGTTTTCGCTCGAGGTGACGAAAATCGCCCCGCCGCGCGTCACCGCACGGGTGATCGACGGCGGCGAGCTGACGTCGCACAAGGGGATGAATCTCCCCGGCCTGACGGTGAGTGCGCCGGCGCTGACGGCGAAGGACAAGGAGGACGTGGTGGCGGCCGTCGCCTGGGGCGCCGACTTCCTCGCGCTCTCGTTCGTGCGCCGCGCCGAGGACCTGCACGCCCTGCGCGCCATGGTGCCGGCGTCGATGAAGCTCGTGGCCAAGATCGAAAAGTCCGCCGCCCTGGACGACCTCGAGCGCATCCTCGTCGCCTCGGACGCCCTCATGGTCGCGCGCGGCGACCTCGGCGTCGAGCTGCCGTTCGAGACGGTGCCGCTGGTCCAGAAACGACTCATCAAGGAGTCGAACCGCCACGGCAAGCCGGTGATCACCGCGACGCAGATGCTGGAGTCGATGGTCCACGCGCCGCGCCCCACCCGCGCCGAGGCGTCCGACGTCGCCAACGCCATTCTCGACGGCACCGACGCGGTGATGCTCTCCGCCGAAACGGCGACGGGCGACTACCCCGAGGAGGCGGTGGCGGCGATGGACCGCATCATCCGCGAGATGGAGCGTAGCCCGGGGAGGGGGCGGGAAGAGCGTCGCAGCTCGGACGGGCGCACCGGCGGGAGCACCTCGGTCGAGGACGCGATCGCGCTCGGCACGTCGGCCGTGGCCAGGATGCTCAGCACCCCGCTCATCGTCACGCTCACCCAGGGCGGCTTCACTCCCCGCAAGGTCGCCGCCTTTCGTCCGCCCGTGCCGATCATGGCCGTCACGCCGATCCACCAGACCTATCGCCAGCTGGCGCTGGTGTGGGGCGTACTCCCCGTCCACGTCACGCGCGTGCCCGGTTACGACGCGATGCTCGAGGTGGTGCGCGACCTGATCCTGAAGCGAGGGCTTGCGCAGCCGGGCGACCACATCGTGATGACCGCGGGCGTGCCGTGGGAAGTCTCGGGCGGGACGAACCTGATCAAGGTCGAGGAAGTCTGAGACTCATCCTGCTCGGCACCGGGACGTCGTTCGGCGTCCCACAGATCGGGTGCCGCTGCTCTACCTGCACCTCCACCGACCCGAAGGACCGCCGCACGCGCAGCGCCGCGCTCGTCGAAGCGAACGGCCGCCGCCTGCTGATCGACACGCCTCCCGAGCTGCGCCTGCAGCTGGTGCAGAACGGGATCGAGGACGTGGACGCGGTGCTGTTCACCCACGCGCACGCCGACCACGTGCACGGCATCGACGACCTGCGCCCCATCTCGATGCGTCACAAGACCGGCCTCCCGGCCTACGGTCCACCGGCTGCCATCGAGGAGCTGGCGCGACGCTTCGACTACATCTTCGACGCGTCGCGCGAGCCGCCGCCGGGAACGAGCATCCCCAAGCTCGTTCCGCTGCCGATCCCCGCCGGCGCTGCGATCGACATCGCCGGCGTCGCGGTGCTGCCGCTGCTGCTCCCGCACGGCGACACCGTCGTCTACGGCTATCGCATCGGCCCGATCGCCTACCTCACCGACGCCAAGTCCGTCCCCGCCGACGTCCAGGCCCGGCTCGGCGGTCTCGAGGTGCTGGTGTTGAACGCGCTGTTGCCGCGCCCCCACCCGTTGCACCTCTCGATCCCCGAAGCGATCGCCACCGCGCGCGCCATCGGCGCGCAGCGCACGATCTTTACGCATCTGACGCACGAGAACACGCATGCGGAGCTGGTCGCGGCGTTGCCGGCGGGGATCGAGCCGGGGTGGGACGGCATGGTCGTGGAGGTTGGTGGAGAAGGGTGAAGGTTGGTGGAGGGCAATCCGGTGCAACCTCCACCACCCTCCACCATCCTCCACTCCCTCCACAGACCAGTATTATTTGTCACTCTCAATGACCCGAAAAATCGTGGAGGGTTGGCATCAGTCTCTCTGGGGCGTCATCAAGCGCACCCTCGAGCTGGCCTACGAGGACCGCATCCCGTTCCTCGCGAGCGCCCTCTCGTTCGACGTCATCCTCACCTCGATCCCGTTTCTCGTGCTGCTGCTCGCCGTCGTCGGCTCACTGGTGCAGCACCAGCTCGCCACCCAGCAGCTCGACCTGGCGGAGCTGTTGCGCCGCCTCATGCCGGTGGCCGGTGGGGTCGGGGGAGACGCGGTGCGCCACGTCGAGGACGTGCTCGCCGGCGTGGTGCGCAGCCGCGGCCAGCTGACCCTCATCGGCCTGCCGCTCTTCCTGTACTTCTCGACCCGCCTCTTCGGCGGTCTGCGCGCCGCGCTGAACGACGTCTTCGACACCGACGAGAAGCGATCCTTTCTGCTCGCCAAGCTGTACGACCTTGGCCTCGTGCTGATCACCGGCGTGCTGCTGCTCTCCTCGGCGCTGCTCCCGGCCGTCGAGGCGCGCACGACGGCGGAGCTGACCGGCTCGTTTTTCATCGAATGGATCTACCGGCTGAGTCTCGAGATCGTGGCGTTCGGGTTCAGCACCGCGCTGTTTCTGTGCGTGTTCAAGTTCCTCCCCGCCCGGCGCATCGCCTGGCGCACGGCGCTCGTCGCGGCGGTGTTCTGCGCCCTCGCGTTCGAGATGGCGAAGCGGCTCTACGCCCTCTACGTCGCCCACTTCGTGACGCTCGACCGGCTCGCCTCGAACGCCAATGCCGGCGCGTTCTTCCTGTTGATCCTGTGGATCTACTACACGAACTGCGTCTTCCTCATCGGCGGGGAGATCGCGGAGGTATACGACCTGGCGCGCATGCGCCGCGCGCAGCGGGTGCAGCTCGGATGAGGCGGCGGTCGGGCGGTCAGGCGGACGATAAACCGGCGGTCAGGCGGTCCGGCGGACCGGCGGTCAAAACCGCCTCCGACCGCCCGACCGGCCTTTCGACCGCCCGACCGCCGCAGTGAACATGCCCATCGATCTCCGCTCCGACACCGTCACGCGTCCCTCGCCCGCGATGCGCCGCGCCATGGCCGAGGCCGAGGTCGGCGACGATGTGCTGGACGGCGATCCCACGACACGCCGCCTGGAGCAGCGCGTCGCCGAAATTCTCGGTGTGGAGGACGCGCTCTTTTTTCCCTCGGGCTCGCAGGCCAATCTCACCGGCATCGCGCTCGGCGCCGAGCGCGGCACCGAGCTGATCATCGAGGCCAACGCCCACATCCTGCACTACGAGATGGCGGGGATCGCGGGGCTCTGGGGAGTGCAGATCCGGCCGGTTCAGACACCCGATGGCCGGTTGTCGGGCGAGCTGGTGCGCGGGGCGCTGCGTCCGGTCTCTCCGCACCTCCCGCGTGTGTCGGCCATCACCGTCGAGAACACCCACAACCTCGCCGGGGGCCGGGTGACCGATCTCGAGCGCCTCGCCGGCATCGTCGCCGCAGGCCGGGAAGTGGGTCTGGCGCTACATCTCGACGGGGCGCGACTTTGGAATGCCGCCGCGGCGCTAGGGGTGCCCCCGGCACGACTCGTGCGTGGCTTCGACACGGTTATGGTTAGTTTTTCCAAGGGCCTGGGGTGCCCCGTCGGCTCGTGTCTGGGCTTTGCACGTGACCGCCGAGCGGCAGCCTGGGAGATCCGCAAGCGACTGGGCGGGGGGATGCGGCAGTCCGGTGTGCTTGCTGCGGCCGGACTGTACGCCTTGGAGCACCATCTCCCCGACATCCCGCGCGACCACGAGCACGCCAGGGCGTTCGCCCAGCGGCTGGGCGCGTGCGCCGGGGTGCGAGTCGAGACGCCGGAGAGCAACATCGTCATGATCGATCTGGTGCGGGACCGGGACGACATCCAGGCGGTGAACAGCCGCATCGAGGCGGCGGGCGTGCGCATCTCGCCGTACGGTCCGCGCCGGCTGCGTGCCGTGATGCACCGCGACGTCGATGGCGCCGCGGTCGATCGCGCCGCCGACGTCGTCTGCTCCGTGCTCGCATGACCGGCGTCCCTCCGCAGGGCCGGCCGTCCGAGGTGTCGAGCGGGGGTGGCGTCCACCTGCTGCGCGAATTGCCGGTCGCCCAGTCGATTCTGTGGCATCCCTCGTCACCCACGGTGGTGCAGCGCAAGCCGCCGTCGGGACCGTATCCCGTGTTCATCGAGCAGAAGGCGATCGTCGCCGTCAACGCGCACTACGAGACGGCGGGGCGGCAGGGGATGATGGGATTCCTGGTGGGCGATCTGTTCGAAAGCCCGGTGGACCATCAGCGCTACGTGGTGGTCGATCAGACGATTCGTCTCAATCAGGCGGTGTACGGCGACAAGACGCTGGTCATCGTGTCGCGGCTGTGGGACCGCATCCAGGAAGAGCTGAAAAAGACCGAGGGCCACCTCATCGGCTGGTACCACAGCCACCCGCCGATCACCGTCGAGCTGGCCCCGGGGGACGTCGAAACGCACCTGCAGTACTTCAAGCGCCCCTGGCACGTCGCCCTGGTGCTCGCCTCCGAGCACGAGGGACCGGTGGCGGGATTGTTCCGCCCCAAGCCGGGAGAGACGTCCGGGTCGCTGCCGTTCTATGAGTTGCTCGACGACGTCGAAGATGGCGCGACGCCTACGACCAAGCAGTCGGTGCTGCCGTGGATCAATTACCTCACCGACGACCAGGCGGCGAAGCACGCCGACGGGACGACGCCGCTCGCCGTGCCGCCGCCCTCGGCGTCCGCGCTGCAGTTCGTGAAAGCGACGCCGACACCCAGGCCGGTGCCGGCAATCCCGAGCGCCCTGAAGCCGGCGCCCACGCCGACTCCGAAACCTGCGCCGGCCACGCCGACCCCGAGGCCTGCGCCGCCGCCGTCCCCGGCGGCGCCGCCGCCCGCCGCACCGCTGAAGCCTGCCGCACCGCTGGCGCCGGCGGCGACCGCGAATCCGCGGCCGCCCGTCGCGGCGGCGTCCGTCACGGGTACGATGGCGCGCCCGGCGTTGGGCGATCGTCCGCAGGCGACCCAGCCTCCACAACCTCCACCTCCTCCAGCGCCTCCAACACCTGCGGCGGCGACGCCGCCGTCGGCGCCCCAGGCGCCGAGGCGCGACACGCAGATGAAGTCGCCGCACAACGCGCTCTCGAATCTCCCCATCGTCGAAGCGGGGGGATACCACCTCGGCGACGTCGACGCGCGCGCGTCGGAGCCGGGAGTGGTGCGACCGCGCTCGCGCGACGCGCAACACGTTCCGGCCGTGGCGCCGCGCCGGCCGACGATCACGCCCAAGCCGTTCGCCCCGGCCCTGGCACCGCGCCGCTCCGACGGCCACCCCGGGGTGGTCGCGTTTTTCGTGATGGCCTTGCTTGCCGGGGGCGGCTTCGCGGGATGGAAATACTGGTGGGTGCCGAACCATCCACCGCAGCCAGCCGCGTCCGTCACAACGGCAACGCCGCCTGCGTCGGCAACGACGACTGCGTCGCCCCCCACCACGGACACGGCGAAGAGCGCCGGCACGTCATCACTGGCAACCGGCCACCAACCGCCGGCCACGCCGGCAACCGACAACCGACAACCGACACCGTCGGTCGATTCACCTCTCGAGCGACTCGACCGCAACGCCGACTCGGTCGCTACGCTGACCGACATCTACAGGGCGCGGGTCGAAGCGAACCAGACGGACTGCGCGGGACTGGGGCTGGCCCTCGCCGCGATGGAAGACGCCTGGACGCGCTACAACGTCGGCAAGCGCAAGGTGGCGAACCTCGATCAGAACCGGTTCACGCGCGATGCGCGACTCTATGCGTCGGTGGACAGCGTGGAGCGGGATTTCGATCGCTCCGGGTGCACCCGCCCATGAGACACGACACCCTAAAGGGTGCGCCCCAAAAGGGTCGACACGCTGAAGCGTGCGCCTCCCCAAGCACTGCGCGAAAGCGCAGTGCATTTGGAGGCCCACCCTTTAGGGTGTCGCCCCGGCGCGGTATGGCGATCGCTCTCATGGTCCTGGGGTCTATGGGTGAGCTGAACGCCCAGGGCACCGACGCCCTGCGCAAGACCGACCTCGTCCGCCTGCTGACTGCCAACACCCAGACGTTGCCCCAGATCGTCGCCCTGGTGCGCCGCAGCTGCGTCTCTTTCACCCCCACGGCGCGCGACCGCCAGGACCTCGCCGATCTCGGTGGCGATACCACGCTGCTCAAGGCGATCGACCAGTGCGTGCGCGAGCG
>DATFSB010000227.1:0-4587 GCA_035262825.1 Gemmatimonadales bacterium
ACGGGCCGTGCGTCGCGCTCCGGAACGATGACGCTCACGACCGGGCGGGCGGCGGGGAGCTCGTCTTCCTCGAACGGCTGTGCCGGCTTCGCGGTCTTGCCCCTGGCTTTCGGCTCCGCCGCCCGCTCTTCCGTTCTGGCGCGGAGGATCGCGAGCGGATGCCACCCGATCGTGAACACGCTCAGCGCGGTGAGTGCGAAGAGACCAACCAGGGCTCCGCCCGCCGTCCCGACGGTGCGTACCGCGAAGCCTGCCAGCCAGCCGGGGAGCATCCCGACGAGCTGCTGTGACACCGACCAGTTGAGGTAGTCCGGGGGAACCGCCAGGTTCACTCGGCCGACGACGCCGATCGCGTAGGGCACGAGGAACACCAGTCCCGTCACGAACGCGGCGGTGCGGCCGGTCGACAGCGCGCCGAGCCAGCCGAACGCCGCCAGGGCCCAGCCGATGCCGAGGATCGGGATCAGCAGGGCGCCCGCGCCGAGCCCCTGGCGGATCACGGCGCCGAGCCGGTCCCCCACTCCGCCCGTGAGATGCCCGGGAAGCAGCGTGAGTCCGACGAACAACCCGAGGACGAGCGCGCCGACGCCGATCAGCTCTCCGCGGATCTTCTTGTTCACGTGATGAGCCGGTCGCTGTACGTGGGCACGAGATCGTACTTGTCGGCGCCGGCACAGAAGTGCACGTCCTGCTCCATCCCGAGAGCCTGGAGCGCGCGGCCGGCGTCGGACGCTGTGAACGCGTCTACCCAGCTGCGATAGCGCTGCGCCAGTCCGAGGGCGACGTCGGCGCTGTCGTTCAACACGACTTTGCGCAGCCCCTTCCGGGCCGTCCGCACGATGCGACCGGCGGTATACGCGTCCTCGAGGGCGATCTGCTTTTCGCGCCCGGCGCAGATGATCACGAGGTCGCCGCGCTCGCGCAGCAGCGTGGCGGCCCGCTCCCCGACGGCCCCGAAATTGACGGCAGCGCCGACGAGCACCGGGTCCGCACCCTGCGCCGCGACGAGCGCGGGGGTCCCGTTGGTGGTAGAGAGATAAACCGTCTTGCCGCTCACCTGGTCGGGCGTCATCTCGCGCGGCGAGTTGCCGAGGGTGAATCCGGGGATGGGGAGGTATTTGCGCTCGCCGGCGAGCACGAAGCCGTCCTTCTCCAGATTGGCGGTCATTTTCACCGCGTCCTCGGAGGTGGCGGCCGGAACGACGCCGCGCGCGCCGCTGGCCAGCGCCGCGACGATCGTCGTGGTGGCGCGCAGGACATCGATGACGACCACCCCTCGGCCCGCCAGATCTCCCGCGGTGACGCCGAGCGGCGTGAAATACACGTCAAGCCTCATGCCGGATCGGTGAGGAGCTGCGGCTCGCGTTCGAGGAACTTGGTGTCGACCTTGCCCGAGACGAAATCCGGGTGGCGCATCACGCGCCCCAGGAACGGAATCGTCGTCGTCACGCCTTCAATGATAAACGAGTCGAGCGCCTGTCGCATACGGGCGATGGCTTCGTCGCGGTCGTTGCCGTGCACGATCACCTTGGCCAGCAGCGAGTCGTAATAGGGCGGCACCGTGTAGCCGGCGTAGATGTGGGTGTCGACGCGGACCCCGGGGCCGCCCGGCGGATGGAACGCGGTGATGAGCCCAGGCGACGGCTGAAAATTGCGCGACGGGTCTTCGGCGTTCACGCGGCATTCGATCGCGTGACCGCGCAGCCGGTTTCCGTACAGCACCAGCGACAGCGGCTCTGCCGCCGCCACGCGAATCTGCTCCTTCACCAGGTCGAAATTTGTGCACATTTCGGTGACCGGATGTTCGACCTGGATGCGGGTGTTCATCTCCATGAAGTAGAAGGAGCCGTCCTCGTCCAGCAGGAACTCGATCGTTCCGGCTCCCACGTAATTGATCGACTCGGCGAGCTGCACCGCACACCCGCCGATCGCGTCGCGCAGCTCCTGGTTCAGCGCCGGGCTCGGCGCCTCCTCGATCAGCTTCTGGTGCCGGCGCTGGATCGAGCAGTCGCGCTCGCACAGGTGCATCACCTTCCCGTGCTGATCGCCCATGATTTGAATTTCGATGTGCCGCGGGCGGGCAAGGTACTTCTCGATGTAGACCTGATCGGATCCGAACGCCGCCAGCGCCTCCTGGCGCGCCAGGTTGAACGCCTGCGTGAAGGCCTCGGCATCGGGGGCCACGCGCATCCCCTTGCCGCCGCCTCCCGCCGCGGCCTTGATGATCACGGGGAACCCGATGCCCTCGGCGATCGGCAGCGCCTCGTCGAGACTCTCGACCGGTCCCGGCGAGCCCGGCACGGTCGGCACCTTGAGCGACTGGGCGCGCTTGCGCGCCGCCGCCTTGTCGCCCATCTCGCGGATCTGGTCGGGGGTCGGCCCGATGAAGGTGATGCCCGACGTGCGGACGATCTCGGCGAACTCGGCGTTCTCGGCGAGGAAGCCGTAACCGGGGTGGATCGCGTCGGCGCCGGTGATTTCGGCGGCGGCGATGATGCGCGGAATGTTGAGGTAGCTGTCGCGGGAGGGCGGGCGGCCGATGCAGACGTCGTCATCGGCGAAGCGCACGTGCAGGCACTCGCGATCCGCCTCGGAGAAAACGGCGACGGTGGCGATACCGAGCTCTTTGCAGGCGCGAATGACCCGCAGGGCGATTTCCCCGCGGTTCGCGATCAGCACCTTCTGGAACATCAGCTCGTGAGGCCGATCGATTCGACGCCGGCCGCAGCTCCCGGTCCGCCCAGCTTGCTCCCCGACGCGTCAACGCCCGACACCTTGAGGGCGAACTCGCTCGGGTTGGTCGCGTAGAAGATCGCGCTCTCGTAGCTGATCATGCCGTTCTGATACCAGGTGAACAGCGACTGGTCGAAGCTCTGCATCCCGTACTGGATCGAACCCTCGGCGATGAGGTCGGGGATGTTGAGCTGCTTCGACAGGTCGCGGACGTTGTCGGCCACGGCCGCCGTGTTGATGAGCACCTCGCACGCCGGCACGCGTCCCTTGGCATCCTTGCGCGGCACGAGCCGCAGCGACACGACCGCCTGCAGCGCCGTCGACAGGAGATGGCGGACTTCGTCGTGCTGGTGCGGCGGGAAAAACGAGATGACGCGGTTGATGGTCTGCGTGGCGTCGGTCGTGTGGAGCGTCGAGAACACGAGGTGGCCGGTGTCGGCCGCCTTGAGCGCCGTGTCGAGCGTCTCCATGTCGCGGATTTCGCCGATCAGAATCACGTCGGGGTCCTGCCGCAGCACGTGGCGCAGCGCCGACCCGAACGACAGCGTGTCGTTGCCGACTTCACGCTGCGAGATGTTGGCCAGGTTGTCGCGGTGCAGGAACTCGATCGGGTCCTCGATCGTGATGATGTTCACGCGGCGGCTGGCGTTGATGTGGTTCAGCATCGCCGCGAGACACGTCGACTTCCCCGACCCCGTGACTCCGGTGACGAGCACCAGCCCGCGCGGCCGCAACGCGATCTCCTCCATCACCGCCGGCAGGTTGAGCTCCTGAATCGTCTTCACTTCGTACGGTATCGCGCGGAACGCGAACGCCACCGTGCCGCGCTGCTGGTAGACGTTGGTGCGGAAGCGACCCACGCCCGGCACCCCGATCGCGAAGTCCGCTTCCTTATGCTCGGCGAACTCTTTCACCTGTCGCGGCGTCATGATCTGCTCTGCCAGCGACTTCAGCTCCTCGGGCTTCAGGGGCAGAGTCTCCAACGCCAGCAGATCGCCATTGACCCGGATCGTCGCCGGACGGCCGACCTTGAGCAGCAAGTCCGAGCCGTTGCGTTGGACCATCTGTGTGATCGCCGCCTTGAAGTTGAACGGCGGCAGGTTGCCCTGTGGCGCGTCAGGCATGGGGATCCACCCGGAAAAGGACCTGTCCGAACTCCACCGGCTGTGCGTTCTCCACGCACACCTCCCGAATGACACCCTGCACTTCCGACTCGATCTCGTTCATGATTTTCATCGCCTCGATGATGCAGACCACTTGCCCCGGTGCCACGCGCGTGCCGTTTTTCACGTACGGCTCGGCCCCTGGCTCGGGCGACTTGTAAAACGTGCCGACCATCGGCGACTTGATCTCGAGCAAGGCGGGCCCCGCTGGGGCGTGGGCCGGCGCGGCCCCGCCGGGCGCCGTTATGGTCGGCGCCGGGACTGCCGTCACCGGGGCAGCCGACGTCACGACCACCGCGCCCGACGCATTGCCGGCCCCATAGCCCGCCTTGGACACCCGTACCGACGCCCATAACCCGAATAACCCCCGGCGCACCTCGATGGCGCCGAGTTCGGGGGCATCGCGCAAGATTTTGACCAGCTGCCCGATGAGATCCAGGTTCATGTCAACGGTCGCGGCACAGAGTCCAAATAGACCACCCCGGGAACAGGTCCGTCAATCCGCACCCGGAGAACCCGGGACGGGGGCTGGGGGCTTGGGGGCCTCAGCACAACTCCAGCAGGTCCGTTGCTCCGTCCGACAGGAGGACCGGACCATCCGCGGCGAGGTGGATGTCGTCCTCGAGTCGGACGCCGCCCTGCCCCGCGAGGTAAATGCCCGGTTCGATCGTCACGACGGCATCCACCGGCA
>DATFSB010000228.1:0-2620 GCA_035262825.1 Gemmatimonadales bacterium
CGACGGTTGTCTCGTTTGCCTGGAGGTTAGGACGCGGGCTTGGCTGGTTGCTTGGCCAGGGTGGTGAGGCGTTCGGTGGCTATGCAGGAGACGAGGCAGCGCTCTTTGGCGTTGTGGGTCAGTTGTGCATGGGATCACCCGGTTGCCAGTGATGGGACCACCCGGCGGGCCGGCTTTGGGGTCTTGATCACTTCCGGTACCCCGGTGCCTTCAAGTCGACCGGCTTTGAGGTTCTGGGGATGGCATTCCGGGAGATGGCCGCTCCAGCAAGATCCTCTGGGAGCGGAGGCGAGGGCTATGCGACCTTCCGCGGAAGCCGGAGCGTGAGGGTCGCGCCGCGTGGAGGTGCGTTTACCGCGTCGATTGTGCCGCCTTGGTTCCGGAGCAGGCGGGCTGCGATGGTGAGTCCGAGGCCTGCTCCGTCGATGCGGCTGTTGCTGGTGGCGCGGGCAGTCAGTTCGAACAGGTGGGGCAGGAGGTCGGGCGCGATGCCGGGACCGTCGTCGATGACGCGGACGAAGGCATGGCCGGCATCTTCGCCGCAGGCGACGTCAACTGTGCCTCCGCGCGGCGTGTGTCGCAACGCGTTGTCGAGGACGTTGGCAAGTGCGCGTTCGAAGCCGTCGCGGTCAATAGTCACCGAGGGGCGCGTGTGGGCCGTCACCTGGAGCTTGACGCCACGCTCGCCGGCTGCGAACTCGAACGCGGCGGTCGCGTCGATGACCGCGTCTGCGAGGTCTGTGGTCTGCAGCCGGGGTCGCTCATTGATGTCCGCCCGCGCGTAGTCGAACAGGCCGGTGACGAGCCGATCGATCTGCTGGGCCTTCGCCCGCGCTTGGTCGAGCCGCTGACGGGGGTTGCCGATGCCTGTTGCGATTGCGTCCAGGTAACCGCGCAGCGAGAAGAGCGGGGTGCGGAGGTCGTGGGCGATGGAGCTGATGAGGAGGCGCCGCTCGGCCTCGAGTCGCGCGTCATGCTCGGCTGTCTGCGCGAGCCGGGCGGCCATGCCTGCGACGGCTGTGGCGACGTTCTCGACTTCCCGGATCGGTGAGGTGGCGCGGGTCTCGAACGGGTCGCCGCCGGCTATCGCGTCGACCTGGGTGTTCAGGCGGCGAAGCGGGGCGACGAGCCAGCGGCTTGCCGCCCAGATCAGCAGCATCGCACCGGCGAGCAGGGCGGCAAGCCCCGACGCGAGCGCGACGAGCACCGGGCGCGTGCGATCGAGCGGGGGAAGGTAAAGATCGAGCGTGAGGGCCTTGCCCGGCTCTTGGGCGAGCGGGAACAGGTAGGTCGCGGCCGGCTGGGCCGCGCTCGGGCTCGATGGGGTCGTGGCGGAGGCATCACGGGCCGGTCGGCGCGGAGATAGCGTCGTCGTGGCGACAAGGCCGTTGCTTACGTAGACGGTGCGCTTGCCCCCAGGCCAGACCATCGTTAGCTGCACGCGCAGCCCGAGCGCGGCGAGCTTTCGGGTCAGGGCCTGTTGCCATCGCGTCGTCTGGGCGTGCGTCGCGCCGTGCTTGACATAGGCCGCCGCAGCAGCGAGCCGGTGGGCCCGGTCGCTGCGCTGGTTGTGGGCTTCGACCAGGTAGCCAACGGCCGACGCCCCGGCGGTGAGCAGGACCAGCGCGAGCACGGAGACGGCGAGAGCGACGCGAAGCGAGGGGCGTCTCATCCGACGACATTGTGCGCGAGACCGCCGTCGAACCGGTACCCGGCGCCCCAGACGGTGACGATGTAGCGGGGATCGGCCGGGTCGTCCTCGATCTTCTCGCGCAACCGGCTGATGTAGACCGAGACGGCGCTGCGATCGCCGTGGCTTCCCCACACAAGCCCGAACAGATGCTCGCGGCTGAACACCTGGCGCGGATGCTGGACGAACACCCGGAGCAGTTCGAACTCGCGGGCGGTCATCCCCACCAGCCTGCCGGCGACGAGCACCTCGTGCGCGGCGAGATCAACCTCGAGGCCGCCGAAGCGCAGCCGCCCCAGGCCGCGACCCGCGCTCGAGCGGCGCAAGACCGCCTTGACGCGTGCGACGACCTCCGCCGGGGTCACCGACTTGACGATGTAGTCGTCGGCACCGAGCCCCAGGCCGCGCAGCTTGTCGGCGTCGCCGCCGCGGGCGCTCAGGAACAGGACCGGAACGTCGGAGGCGGAGCGGATGTCCCGGCAGAGGTCAAAGCCCGACGTCCCTGGGAGCATCACGTCCAGCAGCACGCAGTCCGGCGCCGTCCGGAGCGCCCCGACCGCCTCCTCGGCATCGACAGCGAGCAGGACGCGGAAGCCCTCCGCCTCCAGGAAGTCTCGCATCAGCGCAGCGATCTCGGGCTCGTCCTCCACAACGAGCACAAGCGGCCCAGCTGAGCCCGAGACGGCGCGCACCAACACAGTCTCACCCATGGACGCCGCCGGAACGCCGCTGGAACGCCGACTTTCGCAGCTATTTCGCAGCCCATTCGCACGAGGTCCAACTCCCTGCCCAACCATGAAAACGGCTTGCAGCACGACCGGCAGCGATCGATCAACTACGGTCGCGTGGCTCCGCCGCCCCAGCAATCGCTGGCCGGCTAGCTGAGGCGCCGGTGCCGCAACAGCACGTTGACCGCCGCCGGGATGCGAC
>DATFSB010000229.1:0-3942 GCA_035262825.1 Gemmatimonadales bacterium
GCCCTGGCCCACCAGCAGCTCCGCTCGAATCTTCTGCTCGACTTTGTGCGTCGCGCGCGGCACGATGACCAGCGGGCGTCCCACGGCCAGCGCTTCGCACACGCTGTTGTAGCCACCCATGCTCACGATCGCGTCGGCCGCCGCCATCAACCGGAATGTGTCGGCGGTCTTCACCACGCGGCAGCAGCCGTTGGCGCGCGCCTCGAGGGCCGCCTGCATCTCGGGCGGCATGAACGGTCCGGTGACGAGGATCGCGTGCAGATCGGGGCGGGTGCGTTGCATGCGCTCGAGCGCCCCCATGGCTGCCTCGAGGACCGGATAGCCGTCGTACCCGCTCCCCACCGTGGCGAGCACCATGGGGCCGCGCTCCGGCAGGCCGTGCTCGCGGCGCACCGCCGCCTGATCGATGACGGGCGGATCCCGCACGACGTAACCGCAATAGTGCAGCTTCGCATTCACCGACGGCGACATGTCGTACGCCGCCGCCGGGTCGAACAGGTGCGGCGAGCCGTAGACGGCGATGCCGTCGTACAGATGTTCCAGCGCTTCGTACACCCCCAGGTCGCACCATTCGGCCCGGATGCGGACCGGGTCATCCATGATGTCGCGCAAGCCGAACACGAATCGCGTGTGCGGGCTCTCGTCCTTCAGTGCCCACAGGCCGGACTTGAACTCGCCGTTCGTGCCCAGCGGCTCGTGATCGACCAATACCAGGTCCGGGGCGAGTCCCAGGGCCGCGTCGCGCAGGATGGTGCCGCGCAGTGTCCGGAAATGGGCCTTGCTGATCTCGTCGTCATCGGGCGGGCGCTCGATATGTGCCGGCGTCTGCCGCGAGGGGAGCTTGACGTAGTCGCAGCGATCGGGAATGGTGTAGGTGTGGGCGAAATCGGACCGGGTCGCGATGTAGGCGACGACGTCCGGGTACGCATCCAGCACACGGCGCACGATGGCGAGGGTCCGGGTGATGTGCCCCAGCCCGCGGCTGTCCTGGGCATACAGCAGCACCGTGCGCACCTGGGTCGAGCGGTAGGCGATCACGGACGTGCCCCCGCGGCGGCGGCGAGTCGTGCTTTCAGAGCCGTCGCCGTCCGCCGCCTCTGCAGCAGCTCCGCGGCGAGTTGCGGCAGGCGCCGCAGCGCGCCCATGTCGACGGCGCGGCGCGCGTGCGGAGGAGCGCCGAGATCACGGGCCAGCCACTCGGACAGCGCGTGCGCGGTCAGCCGGTTGGGATGCAGCACGTGCAGGAGGCCTGCGGCCCGCATGCGCTCGGCGCGCACCCATTGCTCCGGCTCCGGCTGCACGCGCGGCACGATGAGCGCGTGCTTCTCGAACGAGAGCACCTCGCACACCGTGTTGTAGCCGCCCATCGCGATCACGCGAGCGGCGCGCGCGACCAGCGGTGTGGTATCCTCGACGAAGTCGAGCAGCGTCAGATCGGGCCGCTGCTGCGCGATGCGGCGCGCGCGCCGCCGGTCACTGGCGCCCATCAGCGGGCCGTTCACTACGACGCCTGCCATCCCCGGCGGCAGCTCGGCCCGCGCGAACGCCTCGACGAGAGCGGCGCCGTCGTGCCCGCCGCCCACGGCGCACAGCACGAACCGGCCGTCCGGGATGCCCTCGAGCCGCGCATCCGCCGAGCCGCGCAGCGAGTCGAGCCGGGGACGCTGGTCGATGTAGCCGGTGTAGCTGGTCTTCGCCACGACCGCGTCGGGCAGCTCGTATTCGTGCACGGCGTCGTAGATGTCGGGATCGCCGTAGATCCATACCGCGTCGTACCAGTCCCGGATGGCCTCGAGATTCTCCGGCGTCGACCAGAGGCGGCTGGTCGTGTCGCGGTCGTAGAGCACGTCGCGCAGTCCCAGCACGCAGCGGGTCCGGCCGCGCCGCCGCATCTGCCACAGCGCGGGGACGAGCTCGCCGGCCGCTCCGAGCGGCCACTGATCGACCAGGAACAGGTCCGGATCGAACGCGTTGATGACGCTGCGGATCACGGAGGCCCGCAGCGCGACGACATCGCGATGAGAGACCTCTAGGATCCGGGAATCGAGCCCGCCGTCCGCGTCGCGGCGGATCGAGGGAAGCGTCACGCAGTCGACGCCCTCCGGCAGCGGCAACGCACCCGCCTGCCACGCCTCGGCGATCATCGCGATCGCCGGTCGCAGCTCCGAGCGGCGCAACGCCTGGGCGATCGACGCATTGCGCCGGATGTGACCGAACCCCACCATGCCCTGCGAATACATCGCCACGCGCCAGGACCGCTGCAGGATGGGCCGTCGCACGGCCCGCTGCCACTCGGATCGTGGAACGATGGAGGCGGTCGGCACGGGTCGCACCTCTCTGGTCGGAGAAGGAGGCGTGCGCCGGGTGCGTCAGGAGTGACAGTGCAAGGCTAGTGAGGGTGCTCCAGCCGTTACCCTGTGCGGACTCTCCCGGGCGCACGCCCCGTTGCCGGCTCCCATTGGCAAGTGTCGTTCCAATGCGAGTGCGGCAGGGCGGCGCCATCCGGGATGAACGGGGAGTTCAACTTGGTGCGCCGACGCCCAACAGCCCCGCACCAAAATGAAGCCCGCGGCGGATCAGGTGGGAGTCGCGACGGCCTGCACGGCGGCGTGGGCCGCAACAGCCAGCCGCGGCACGAGCTGCGGCCACGCGTTCGGATGCACGCGGCAAATCGTGTGCATTTTCCAGACGAGAGTCATGGCGCGGAAGAACTCGACATTGCGACGCGAGACGCCCGGCCGGATGGCCATGTACGCGCGCGCGAAGCCCGTGATCCACTGCGGCGTAGCGGCCTGCAGGCTCGGGTCGACGATACCGATCCGATCGAGCTGGGCCAGAAAGTGTCCCACGTCGAACGCCGGATCGGTGTAACCGAAGCGGTCCCAATCGAACAGCACGAGCCGCGAGCCGGTCCACAGGAACTGAGCGCCCCCGAGGTCGCCGTGGACGGGTGTCGGTGTCGCGTGATCGAGCGCCGGCGCGACGGCCCACAGCTCCTCCAGCAACGGCTCGGCGTGCTCCAGCGCCCCGGGCCAGCGCGTGCGCAGGCGGTCGCACCGGGCGCGGGTCTCGTCGAGCAGCGTCGCGATCGTGGTCGGTGGTTCGGGAACCGTCGGCAGCTGGTGGAGCTCGGCCGCCACGACCGCCGCGCGGTGCAGCAATCCTGCGGTCCTCGAGTCGAGGACCTCGGACAGCAGCGCGCCGTCGATCCACGGAGAAATGAGCGCCCGCTCCGACGGCACGAAACCGATCGGCACACACGCGCCGTCACGATCGTCGCCGCCGTCCGATCCGGCCATCGCCCGGGTGAACGACCAGACGCGGTCGGCGATGTCATCACCATGGATCTTCACGGCATACGCCTGCTCGGTGCCCGAGGGGAGCCGTGTCTCTGCGCGCAGCACGGCCCGGTCCGGGTGCGTGGACTGCAATGCGCAGCTGACGACGGAGTGTGGCCTGCAGCCATCCGGAAGACCGGATCGCAGCAGCTCCAACATCGCCTCCGGCTGCCGCAGCCGCTCCGACTGTGCGCGTAACGCCGCGCGTTGCGCGTCGGTGGGTTTGAACAGGGGTGAACGCATGAGCCTCGTTCGCTGCACACGGTAGCTGACGACCATCGCGTACCTGTCTATAAGATGACCTGGTGATCGGGCCGACACCAATCTGAAGCATGCGCTCGCCGGCGGTTCGCATCGAATTGCAGCGCCGCAACGGAGAATCGCGCGTGTGCGGTGCACCCACGCGAGCGGTCCGGGAGTTGCCCGAGCAACCGTGCGGCGGCCCGCCATCCGCAGCCGCGAGACTACCCGTGCGCTGCGGCTTCGGTTCCCGGGCTCAAGAAACGGAGACACGCATGGACGCGCGGCGAGCGGTACTGATCGGCTGGTGCACGACGGCGGCGGTGTGGCTGGCTGGATGCAAGAACGACACGTCGGTCGGCGC
>DATFSB010000230.1:0-11188 GCA_035262825.1 Gemmatimonadales bacterium
CCGGCATGCGATAGCGCCAGCCGTTCTGACGACGGCTCGGGCTGAATCGCGCGCCACACTTCACCGCGCTCGCGGCGGAACAGCGCCAGCGGCGTGGTGCGGATCGGACCCGACTTGTGGCCGGTGCCCGCCGTTACGGCCGGCGGGCTGAGCCGACCCCACGCGATTTCGCCGGAGAGACACAGCGCGTCGAGCCACAGCGGGTCGTAGTCCGCCACACGCGCGGGCAGCACGTCGCTCTCCCACGCTCCGGCCGCGAGCTCGAAGCCGTCCAGGATGTCGACCACCGCCGCCAGGCCGTCGTGCCCCTCGGCGCGCGCATCGCTAGTGAGCCGGTGCCAGCGGAACAGGAACCGCATGAAGTCGGCGGCGGTGACGGGCTCGATCTCGCGGCGCAGGCGGTCGAGCGTGTAGCGGTGGATGCGAGCAAGCAGCCGCCGCTCGCACCACTCGAGCTCGGAGAGGCCGGGCGTAAACCGGCCGCGCAGCACGAAGCCCTCGTGCTCGAGCGTGGCGAGCGCGAAGTCCACGTCCGTCGGCCCCACAGCCAGCGCCTGGGCGAGCCGCCCGGCGGTCGTGGGACCGATCACCTCGAGCCGCCCGCGGACGAGCTCGCGAATCGCGTCCTCCCGCGTCCACGACTTCGCCTGCTCGCGATCCGGTGCGACGAGCGCGGGCTCGCAGGTCGCGCCGGGATGAACGGCTGCGAGCATCGGCAGCCGCTCGACGGCGACCCAATAGCCGGCCCCCGCCCTCAGCACCGCGGCTCTCCTGGACGCCACGAGCTGCTCGAAGAAGCCCTGCCATTCGCCAGTGCGCGAGCATTCGGCAACCGGAATCGCCCCCACCACCAGCAGGGCGTCGTGCAGCTCGTCGGCGTTCGTCGCCTCGGGCCACGCCTCTTCCTGCACGCGCTCGATCGCCGGCGTGTCGAGTTTGCCGAACTCCTCGGCGGTTTTCTGATCGAGGGTGCGGCGCGTCGCCACCGCCTGCGTGCGACGCTCTTCGAGCGGCGCGTCGTCGAGGAAGGCATACGGCTTGGCGTTCAGGATCTCGTGGGCGATGGGAGACGGCTCGGTGGTGTCCCGTGCAACGAGCGTGAATCGACCGGCACCGATTCCTTCCAGCACGCGCACCAGGCCCGCGAGGTCCATCGCATCGGTCAGGCAGTCGGCGATCGTCTGGTGAATCAGCGGGTGGTCGGGGATCTCGCGGTCGCCCACGAGATTCTCGGGGCAGGCGAGCTGATCCGGGAACACCGCCTCCGACAGATCCTCCGACTTCATGCGCCGCAGCGGGGTCGGGACCTTGCGCCCGCCGCGGAAGCGCAGCACGGCGAGCGCTCGCGTGGCGTTCCACCGCCAGCAGCTCTGGAACATCGGAGCGTCGAGCATCGCCTGGATCAGCAGATCGCGCACCGTCGCCGCGTTGAGATACTGGAACTCGCTCTCCAGCGGGAAGCTGTGGTGTGGTCCCAGTGAGATTACGATCGCCTCGTCGTTCGCCGCCGCCTGCAGCTCGAAGTTGAACGAGCGGCAGAACCGCTTGCGGAGGCTCAACCCCCACGCCTTGTTGACGCGCGCCCCGAACGGGGCGTGCAACACGAGCTGCATGCCGCCCGCTTCATCAAAAAAACGCTCGAGGACGAGCGTCTCCTGACTGGGAACGACGCCGAGCACCTGCTTCGTGGAGGCGAGATATTCGATCATGAGCGACGCCGCGGCGTCGACGACGCCCGTTGTTTGCACGAGCCAGTCGCGCGCTGCCTCCGGAGCCCCGAGCCGTTGCTCGATATCCCGGCGCAGGCGCGACACCTCAGCCGACAGCTCATCGGTGCGGGATGGCGCTTCGCCCAGCCAGAACGGGAGCGACGGCGGCTGCCCGTTGGCGTCGGCCACGCGCACCTGCCCCGATTCCACCCTGAGAATCAGGTACGAGGCGTTCCCCAGCTGGAAGATGTCGCCCGGGGCGCTTTCGATCGCGAAGTCTTCGTTCAGCGTGCCGACGAAGGTCTCCGTCGGCTCGAGCACGACGCGATAGTCTCCCAGATCGGGGATGGCGCCGCCCGACGTGATGGCGGCGAGACGGGCACCGCGCCGCGCCCGCAGGCGATGGTTCACGCCGTCGTAATGCAGGTAGGCTGCGCGGCGCCCGCGCCTCGTGGTGAAACCCTCCGACAGCATCCGGACTACGTCGTCGAAATCCTTGCGGGCGAGGTCGCGGTAGGAGTAGGCCCGGCGCGTGAAGGCGAACAAGTCATCCTCGTTCCACTCCTCGCAGGCGACCGCGGCGACGATCTGCTGGGCCAGGATGTCGAGCGGCTGCTCGGGAATGATCAAACGGTCGAGTTTGCGCTCTCGTGCGGCGCGCAGCAGCGCGGTGCACTCGATCAGCTCGTCGCGCGACAATGGGAAGATGCGCCCCTTGGGCACCGCACTGAGGCGATGGCCCGATCGGCCAACGCGCTGCAGCAGCGTCGCGATGGAGCGCGGCGTCCCGATCTGGATGACGAGGTCGACCGCGCCGATGTCGATGCCCAACTCGAGGGATGCGGTCGCGACCAGCGCCTTGAGCTGGCCGTTCTTGAGGCGAGTCTCGGCTTCGAGCCGCTTTTCACGAGACAGGCTGCCGTGATGCGACGTGATGTGATCGGCGCCGAGTCGCTCGGAGAGCTGCATCGTCAGCCGCTCACACAGCCGCCGCGTATTGACGAAGACGAGGGTCGTCTTGTGTTCGTTGATGAGCGCGGTGATGCGATCGTCCACCTCTTCCCACACCTCCGCCGACATCACCGCTTCGAGCGGCGAGGAGGGGATTTCGATCGCAAGGTCGAGCTCGCGCGCGTGGCCCACGTCGACGAGAGCGGGGAGGGGCCGCTCGGCGCCGACGAGGAAGCGAGCGATGTCTTCGATCGGCTTCTGCGTCGCCGAGAGTCCGATGCGCTGCAGCGGGCGGCCCGTCAGCGCCGCGAGCCGCTCGAGCGAAAGCGAGAGGTGGCTGCCCCGCTTGTCGCGCGCCACCGCGTGGATCTCGTCCACGATCACCGTCCGCACCGACCGCAGCATCTCGCGCGCCCGCTCCGAGGTGAGCACGAGGTACAGCGACTCGGGGGTCGTCACGAGGATGTGCGGTGGCCGTTTCACCATCGCCTGACGGTCGGCGGGCGCCGTATCCCCGGTACGCAGCAGCACGCGGATGTCGACGTCGGCCTCATTGCCGGCGGCGAGGGCGCGGCGGATTTCGCCGAGCGGCTCCGACAGGTTCTTCTGGACGTCGTTGGAGAGCGCCTTGAGGGGCGAGACATAGACGACCTGGATGCCGTCGGTCAGCGTGCCGTCGAGGCCCTGGCGCACGAGGTCGTCGATCGCGGCGAGAAAGGCGGCGAACGTCTTCCCCGATCCCGTCGGTGCGGCGATGAGGACGTCCTGGCCGGCCTGGATCAGCGGCCACGCCAGCCGCTGCGGCTCGGTCGGCTGGTGGAAGCGCTCCGCGAACCAGCGATCCACGACGGGATGGAACCGCGCCGCGCTCACGACCCCGCCAGCACCGCGTCGAGGGCGACGCCGCGCGTCGCCGCGATGCGTTCCACCGTCTCCCCGATCTTGTTGTTGGGCGTCGACGCGCCGGCGGTGATGCCGAGGGTGATGCGGCCGGCGGGCAGCCAGTGGTCGCGCTGCTCTTCTTCCCGCTTGCCGACCGGAAGGAAGCGGATGCCGCCGCTCACCGGATCGATGCACTGCGCGTCCTCGATGTGGTAGGTCGGGACGGCGCCAGCGCAGATGGCCGCCAGATGGGTCGTGTTACTGGAGTTGTAACCGCCGATCACCACCATCACATCGAGCGGCTCCGCGATCAGCTTGAGCACCGCGTCCTGGCGGTCCTGGGTCGCCGAGCAGATCGTGTCGAAGGTGCGGAAATGGTCGGGGAGCGCCGCCTCACCCCAGCGCCGGGCCATGCTCGCGCCCAGCTCCTGCGCGATGGCGAGCGACTCGTTCGACAGCATCGTCGTCTGATTGGCGACGCCCACCTTCACGAGGTCGGTGTCCGGATCGAATCCCGGAGAGGTCGCGTGGGCGAAGCTGTGCAGCAGCGCCTCGCGATCGCCGTGTCCTTCGATGTAGGCGCACACCAGCCTTGCCTCGTCCATGTGGCGGACGATGATGTACTTGCCGAGCGGGAACTTGGTCACCTGGCTCGCCGTCGCCTTCGTTTCCTCGTGAAAGAACTTCCCGTGGATCACCGCGGTATAGCCATCGCGCGCATACGACTCGACGCGCTTCCAGACGTTGAGCACGGACCCGCACGTGGTGTCGACCAGTACGCATCCGATCTCACGCAGCCGGTTGAAATCGTGCACCGTCACGCCGAACGCCGGCAGGATGACGACGTCCTCGGACGTGACGGCGCTGAAATCGAACGCGCCGTTCTCGCCCCGGAACAGGAACTCCACGCCCATGGCGCGCAGCTTGGAGTTCACGTGGGGATTGTGGATGATTTCACCGACCAGGAGGGTGCGGCGATCGGGGAATTTGGTGCGGGCTTCGTAAGCGTACTCGACGGCGCGGTCGACCCCGTAACAGAAACCGAATTCGCGGGCGAGCCGGATCGTGACATCGCCGACGGTCAGCTGAAAGCCCTGCTCGCGGATTGCTTCCACCACGCGACTGTGATAGTCGGCGGTGAGGGCGCCCTCGATCTCGTCCTTGAGGCCGAACCCTTTGCGGAAATACGTCTGCTCCACACCGTCAATCTAACGGTGTGCAGCCCCCGGCGCGCACGGCGTCGATGACGCGCTGAATCCGCCAGCCATCACGGATCGTGGCGGGCTCACCCGCCGTCGGCGCACCGCCGATCGTGGCCGCCAAATCGCGCATCAGGCGGACGAACGACCGGGCCCACATGTTGTCGACGGAGGTTTTCCCGGACAAATCGTCGGGGACGCTCACGTCCTCGAGCGGCCCTCCCAGTTTGCCGATTTCGAGCCGGGTCTCGCCGCTGAGCGCGATCGTGCCCTCGGTCCCCGAGATCTGGGCGAAATGCCCCGGGCCGTGCTGTGCCGCGATCGACAGGGTGAGGGTGACGACGACTCCGCCGGCGAGCGTGAGCACGGCGCTGGCGAATTCGTCCGCGGTCGCCGGGCGCACCGTGCCCGCGGCGTCGGTGCGCTCGCGGACGAACGTCTCCGCGAGTCCCGCCACCTGCACCACTTCACGCCCCGTCCAGAAGCGGCACAGGTCGATGAGGTGCGACCCGACCGCGCCGAGGATCCCGCCGCCCTGCGCCGCGTCGAACCACCAGGTCCAGGGGGCGTTCGGGGCCTGCGGACGGCCGTCGCCGCGGATGTACGGCTTCAACACGATCTCGATGTGGCGCACGTCGCCGATCGCCCCCTCACGCACCAGCTCGCGGATGCGGCGCCGGTTCGGCTCGTAGCGCAGCTCGTGATCGACCCAAGCGACCTGGTGCGGGCGCCGTTCCGCCGCCGCGACGACCTGCCACGCCTCGGCGGCGTGGAGCGCCAGCGGCTTCTCACACAACAGGTGGCGTCCTGCCTCCAGCGCGGCGATCGCATAGCGCGCGTGACTCAGCGGAGTGGACGAGACGATGATGAGATCGGCGCGACCAGAACGGGCCAACTCGACGCCGTCGTCGAAGACGTGCGGGATCCCGAACTCGCTGGCCACGGCGTCGGCATTGGCGCGCTTCCCGCTGGAGATTGCCGTGACCTCCACGCCGGGAACGAGTCGCAGGCCGGGCAATTGGACGCGCTTCGCGAATCCGGTGCCGACGACTCCGATGCGCAGGGTCACAGCTGCACGACGCAGTTCACCGTATCCCGCTCGAGCGGCACAGGGTCCGCCGTGACCTCTACCGAGCGGCGCCCCGGGATCGCGAGCTCCGTTCCGTTGCCCTTCAGGTGAACGGAATAGGGCGGCTGCGCGCGCGTCAGGCTGGCCGTGCCGGAGTCGACGATCAACCCGTGCGCGACGGTGCCGACGATGTAGCGCACCGAAGCGATCGCGCCGCGCGGTGCGGCCGAGTCACCGCGCGAGAGCAGCGGATAGTTGCCGCCATCCGGCGGGTGGGCGTCCCGCAGCCAGACCAGCAGCCCGTTGCCGTGCAGCGCTCCGTCGAGCACGAAGCCGTGATTGTCGGCGCAGCGGCGTGCCCGCACCGGGATCCGGAAGCCGACGGTATCGCCGCCCCCGGTGATCGAGACGTGCACGTGGGCGACGCCGCTCCCGGTTTGGGTATCCGGCGGGCGCCCGCAGGCGCACAGCACGGCGGCGGCGCCGATCGCCGCGTCGCGCATGCGCATCAGATGGGCACGCCGAGCTGGGCCCGTGCCGCGGCGACACTCAGCGTATGCGGCGCGAGCGACTGGACGAGCCCGGCCGGCAGGGGCTCGGGTTTCAGCGTTTCGCGATCGACGCACACCAGCACCATCCACCCCGCCGCCGCGAGCTGCGGCGTCCCGGCGCACTGGACGTCGAAGTTCAGCGTCATCGAGGTGTTGCCGACCTTCCCGACGTAGGTCGCGACGCGCAGGCGATCGTCGAGACGCGGCGGGTGAAAGAATTCGTTGTAAACGGCTTTGCGGGGGAGGAAAATGCCGTAGCGCGCAAACACGTCCTTGTAGGCGAGCCCGCAGGCGCGGAACATCTCGGTCTCGGCGATCTCGAAGAACCGCACGTAGGAGCCGTAAAAAATGATGCCCGCGAAGTCCACGTCGGACCAGCGGACGTACTCCTCGATGATGTAGGGCGAAGGGGGCGAAGCTGCGGCAGGCATCGCCCCGGGAAACTAGAGGCGGTTAGCGGGCGGCGCCAGGACGCTGGCTATCACCGTAGGTCCGCAGCCGCCGCCACAATGTGGTGCGACTGATGCCGAGTTTGCGGGCCGCCTCCGCCAGCCTCCCTCCCGTCACCGAGAGGGCTTCGAGGATCGCCTCGCGCTCCTGCTCGGCGAGCGTGCCGGCGCCACCGTTGTCCACCACAAAGACCGCCTCGCCGATCGCGGTCGCGCCATCGCGCAACGCGACCGCGTGGCCCTGCTTGTTCAGCAGGGCCCGGCGGGCCTCAGGACCGTTTCCGTTCGAGTCGGAGAGGACACGGCGGGCGGTCGGGTTCGCGTAGACAAGCCGACCCTCCGCATCGAATACGGCGATACCCTGTCCCAGGGACTCCAGCACCGCGCGAATGAGCGCGTCCATCGGCACCCCTTACCACCAGTACATGCGAAATGTTTCATTGCCGGCGATGGCGTCGTCCGCGACGCACCAGCCGGGCTCGCTCGGTCCTCGGCATCTCGCTCAATTGCCGTCGGATTTCGTCGAGCGAGCTGCCCAGGATCTCCGGGCGTCTCCCCCGGAGGACAGCAAACCGTAAGCTTCGATCGAAGGACGGCAGATCCGACGGGCGCAGCCGCCTCGCCTGTCCTTCCTTGAGCACCATACGCACGACACCCGATCCGCGCTCAACCTCGTACTCGAGCGGCACCCTGTCCCCATACAGGTGAATCGATCCGGGAAGGGCGTCGAGCCGGCTCCGGACCTCCTCCGGAATGCGCGCTGCCGGGTCCAGCGCCAGGGAGCGACCTAGGAACGCATCCCAGCTATCGACCCCGCGAACCTGCTCCGCGATACTCTCCGCCAGCCGTTCGGGAGAGACGTCGCTCAGTGTACCCCCCGAACGGCGCCAGTATTCGTCGCTGCGCGCGAGCGCGCGTCGCACGGACCGCTGGTCGGGGTGGGGGGTCCGGCCCTTCATGAGCGCATCCACCAGCGCCTGACGGGCGGCTGTCGCCAGATCCTCCGGGAACGGGCTGGGAAGAGCTTCGGACTCCCGTTCCAGCTGGAAACCGAAGTACTCGAGGGTCCGCACCGCCACGAGGCGCCCGCGTTTCTGGCCTTCCATGTATTCGACCAGCGCGGGACTGCGGCGGGCATAGCGGCGAATGAGCCGCTCAGGGATCTGGGTGCCTTCGATGCCGGCGCGCGGGTTGCCGAAGCGATCGGCAAAATAGCGCAGTGGGCCGGCGACCGCCCCCCAGCTGCCGCACACCGAGCCGCGCGAAACGCGCGCTTCACGACCATCGGCGGTCGTTTCATCGATGACGAGGTCGAACGGCTGGTAGCGGGCGACGAGATCCTGAAACGCGGCGAGGGTGCGCTCGTCGGCCAGCGGCAATCGCTCCGGCAGCGGACGCTCGAGCTGGCGATAGACAGACGCCGTGCCGAGCGCGATGTCCTCGAGCGCCTTGATCAACACCCCGCGCCATTCCGCCCAGCGATCGACCGTCTCGCGGAAGAGATGCCGCGGCAGACCGTACACCTCACCCAGGTATCCGTGCTTGTTGACCGCCTCGGCGAAGAGGTTATAGGCGGTGAGGTGATCGCTGCCGGGGAGGATCACTCCCTTCAGGTTGCGTGTTTCGCGCGTCATGCGGTGCAGCGAATCGATGTTCGCCGCGACCGCCACACGCGGGAGCAGCTCGTCGTCAGCATGGACCAGCAGCTCGCCCCAGGGGCGGTCGACGGGCATCGCCTCGACGGCGCGACCATAGGCGGTGAGACGTCCGTCCTCGATCAGCCCGCGGCCGGCCAGCAGCGCGACGGCGTTGCGGTAAGCCTGCCGATCGAGCGGGACGGGAAGATCGAGCTCCTGCGCGTCGACGCCGAGAGCGGCACAGGTGATCGCGACGCGCTCGGCGTCGCCGGCGAGCTGGAATTCAGGCGGCGTGGGACGCAGCGCCGCGAAGTCGAGATTGCGGTCGCTCAGGATGAACACCTCACCCTGCGCCACGCGGCCATGCACGCGCCCCGCCATCTGAAGAATCTCGTTGGCGCCCAGGTACAACCGGGTCAGCACGTTGCGGCCGCGATCGACGACGTTGGTGTAGCGGGCGTCGTAGATCACCACCGTGTCCAGCCCGCGAATGTTCAGCGCCGACTGGCCGGCGGCAGTCATGGCGAGGAAGAACGGTCGTTCCACCTCGCCGTCCAGGAAGGGACGGATCACCCGGATCGGCTCGCCCCCATGGTAGAACGCGGCGGTGAGGGCGGGCCATTGCGCCCCGAGGCGGCCGGCGAGCTCCTCCACTTCGGCGCGCGTGGGCACGAACACCGCAACCCCCCGGCGCTCCTTCAGCACCCGGCGCACGAAGCGGTCGTCGAGAAAATCAAGCGGCCGCAGCGGGACGACGCGGACGCGGGCGGCGCGCGCGGGATCGAAGGCGGTTGTCTCGAGCACTTCCGACGAGCCGAGGTAGCGCGCGTAGAAGCTCGGGTCGACGGTGGCGGAGAGCCAGATGTAGCGGCAGCGCGCCCGCAAGCCGAGGGCGAGGCAGAGCTCGAGCTCGGCGGAGGTCTGATGAATCTCGTCCACGACGAGGGTGTCGCGCGCCGTGATCAATCCGTCCTCAAACCAGCGCCGCGCGATGCCGGTGGTGACGATCACGACATTCCACGTGGGCGTATCGGGGGTCGCTTCCCGCTCGCGATTCACCACGCCGACCTTGAGCGGCGCTCCCAGGATCTGCTCGGCGATCGGCCGGATGGCGAGCGTCTTGCCCGTGCCCGTGCCGGCGACGATCCCGAACCCGTTTCCCGAGCCGGCGAGCCGCCGGATGTCGTCGCCGTGCTGGCGCTCGAGCAACGTGTCGAGATCGAGGCGCATCGCCAGCTCGATCGTTTCGCAGGCGGCCCGGGTCGGGGCGATGACGATGATCCGTCCCGTCGCCGGCCGGGCGGCGACGAAGGCTTGTGGGTCGGGGGGGAGGAAGTGGTCGCGGAGGACGGAGGGCACGGAAGAAAACTAAAACGGCCGGGAGCCGATCGGGCCCCCGGCCGCCTGCAACTTGGTGCATCAGCGTTCAGCGATCGTTGTCACGGTCGCGGTTCCGCCAGTTCCTGTCGCGATCACGGTTACGGTCGTGGTCACGATTGCGGTCCCAATCGCGATAATGATCGCGGTCGCGGTCCCGGTCCCAATCGCGGTCCCGGTCCCAGTCGCGGCTCCGGTCCCACTCGTGGCCCCCATGATTGCGGGACCACACGCGCCGCCAGTCGCGCTCGCGATAGAAGTCGCGACGATAGAAGCGGTGACCACGCTCGTAAATGATCACGCGCTGCGGCCGTCCGTACCAGAGCGGCAGTGGCTCGTAGTAGTAGTACGGATAGCGGTCCGGGTAGTAGTAGTAATACGGCCGGTACACCGGTCGCACGAACGACTGGCCGATGAACACATCGCCCGCGATGTACGGGCGCGGCGCCCCGAACCCCAACTCCAACTGCACGCTCGTCTGAGCGGAGGCGGTACCGGCCGCGGCCATCAGCACGAGCCCGAACAGCAATGCGATCTTTTTCATGGCTCCTCCTTGTTGCCGGGCCTTGGTTATGAAAGTGCCGTGCCGCCCGGATGACGGGCGCCAACTCCTTGAGAATCATGCGACTAGAGCAAACGTATCAAGAAGGAACGACCTGCAAGAGTGTCCTGCGGAGAGGTCACTGGCGGGTTCACATCGGGGGGACGATCAGGAGCTCGAGCCCGCCTCCCGCAACAGCCGGACCACCTCACCCTGGTCGGCGTGCCGCTTCAGCGCCTTTTTCGAGAATACGCGGCGGCCATCCATCTCCACCTCGAACACGCCGCCGGAGGACTCGATGAGCTTGACCTCCGCCTGTGGGAAGGCCTTGCGGATCTCGGCCGCCAGACCGGCGGCCCGTGGCTCGTAGTTTCAGAGGACGCAGAATTCGATCGTGACGCGCATACCTCAAGGATATCGACGCTTGACACGCCGCGCCACACGTCAGACTTTGCGCGCTAGCCAGGCATGACTTCGCAATCCCGCCGCCGGTCTGCCCCGGCAACCGCCGCCTCGATCATCGTTGCGCTGGGTGCGGTGATCGCGATCGGAGTCGCCTTCACCGGGTACGCGGGCGGCCGCCTCAGCACGGGTGGCACCTTCCCGCTGGCGCTGGCCGGGCTCGTCGTCGTGGGTGCCTTCACACGACGCTTCGGCATCGCCCTTCCGGGGAACGGATTCTCGTCCTACGTGCTCGGCGTGACGGTGTTCGCCGTCATGGAGCGCGGTTGGGAGTTCGCCACGATCGTTGCTCCGCTCGTGGCCGTGCTCGGCGATGTGGTCCTGCGCCGGCTGCCGCCGAGGCTCGCCGCATCCAACGCCG
>DATFSB010000231.1:0-6500 GCA_035262825.1 Gemmatimonadales bacterium
CCGATTCCCTGGCGGACACGGCGCGGCGGCATCCGTGAGCGGCAACGAGCGGCGCCTCGCGCCGAACGAGATCCTTACGATCGACGAGGTCGCGGAGTACCTGCGGCTCACGCCGCAGACGATCTACAAGTGGGCGCAGGAGCGGCGCATCCCCGCCGTGAAGCTGGGAAAGGAGTGGCGCTTTCGGCGCTCCGTAATCGACAAATGGTTCGACGATCAGCTGCAGTGGCCGGCGGCGCAGTAGCCTGGAACAAACGCCGAACTTCTCGAGGAGGCTCTTGACGCCGGCAGGCCAGGTCCCTACGTTATGCTGAAATTTCAGCATTGAGGCGTAGCGCCATGGCCGAAGTCAAAGAAACGCTGTCCCGCCGCGAACGAGAGGTGATGGACGTCCTCTACCGCCGCGGGGAAGCGACCGTCGCGGAAGTGATGGACGAGCTGAAGGATCCTCCGACTTACTCGGCCGTGCGCTCGATCTTTCGCGTGCTCACCGAAAAAGGTCACATCGTCCATCGCGCCGACGGCCCGCGCTACGTGTACGCGCCGGCGGTGGGAGCTGAGCGCGCCAGTCAAGCGGCGCTCGACCACGTCGTCAACACCTTCTTCGACGGCTCGGCAGAGCGAGCGCTCGCCGCACTGCTGTCGCGCTCGGACCTGGACCTTTCAGACGCGCAGATCGCCCACCTCACCAAAGCGATCCGCAAGGCGGGAGAGGAGGGACGATGAGCGCTTTCACCTTCTGGGCGCTAGGGACGCTCCTCAAGGGGACGCTGCTGCTCGTCCTGGCCCTCGCCATCGCCGCCGCGCTACGGCATTCCTCCGCGGCCGTGCGGCACCTCGTGTGGGGCACGGGGCTCGCCATGTTACTCGCGTTGCCGCTGGCGTCGCTCTTACCGTGGCGCCTGCCGCTGATCGGAGTCGCGAGTCTGGTACAGACTGCTCCGCCACCGCTGACGCAGACGCACGTCACACAACAGAACCCCGCCGAGCCGACCCAAACCCAGGCTGCGCCTGCTGCACCGCAGCCGCAAACCGGGGCCAGCGCCGCGGCGACGTCGTCCCCCGGCATGACAGTTTCGCTCTCGCCCGCGTCGCTGCTCTCGATCGCCTTGGCGATCTGGGCGATCGGGATGGTGTGGCTGATCGGGCGGTTGGTGATCGGCGCCGTGCTGCTGCGGCGGGTGGTGCGCAAGGGGACGGCACTCGACAACTCGGAGTGGCGGCACCCCCTGCTCGAGGCCGCCGACCGGCTCGCCCTCGAGCGGCTGCCGCGGCTCGTCATGAGCGACCGGCTGCCGATGCCGTTTGCCTGTGGCGTGCTGCAGCCGGCGATCGTGCTGCCTACGGGCGCCGCGGAATGGGACGACCGGCGCCGCCGCGCGGTACTGTTTCACGAGCTGGCGCACTTGTCGCGCTACGATCTGATCGGCAACGCGCTCGGTCAGCTCGCCTGCGCGGTGTATTGGTTCCATCCGCTGGTCTGGGTTGCCGCGCGCAAGCTGCGCGTCGAGAGCGAGCGGGCGGCCGACGATCTCGTGCTCGGTGTCGGCACGCGCGCCTCAGAGTACGCCGATCACCTGCTGCAGATCGTCTGCCGAGCGGCGCGCTCGCGCACGCCGGCGATCGCTTTGCCCATGGCACAGCGTCACGAGTTCGAAGGCAGAATGCTCGCGATTCTCGAGCGGGAGGCGCGGCGGGAGCCGGCGTCGAGCCGCCACGCGGTGATGCTGGGCGCGCTGGCGCTGTCGCTCGTGTTACCGCTTGCGGCACTCGCCCCAGCCGGGACTAAAGCGCCGGCGGAGTCGGTTGTCTCATCGGTCGTCCGGGACTCGGTGGCCCCACGTTCGCAGCCGCCTCCACAGCCCAACCAGGCGCCGGTCGCCGTGCCGGCGCCATCACGGAAGCCCGCCGCACCCGCAACGGTGACCGGGATGACCGGGACGACGGCGCTGCAGGGCGCGGATTCGAACGCCGTCATCGCGGCGCTGAAGCGCGCGCTCGAAGATTCCGCCGCGTCCGTTCGAGAAAACGCGGCCTATGCCCTCGGCCATCTCGAGTCGGCGGCGGCGGTCCCGGTGCTCATCGCCCGGTTGCCGCACGACCCCGCGCCCAGCGTGCGCGAGATGATCTGCTGGGCGCTGGGCCAGATCGAGAGCCATGCGGCGACCGAGGTGTTGGCGTCGACGGCGCTGCACGACGGCGCGCCAGACGTTCGCGCCATGGCGGTGTGGGCGCTGGGGCAGGTGCAGGACGCCGCCGCCGTGCCGGCGCTCGAGCAGGTACTGCACGATGGCGCGCCGGAAGTGCGCGGGCGCGCGGCGTGGGCGTTGGGCACGATTGCGCCGGCGAAGGCGCCGAGCGGACTAATCGCCGCGTTGAGTGACGGTGCACCAGGGGTTCGGATGCGGGCGGCATGGGCGCTCGGTCAGATCGGCGACTCGTCCGCCGCAGCTCGGCTTGCCGTCGCCATTCGCGATTCCTCTAGCGAAGTGCGCAAGGCGGCGATGTGGGCGGTGGCCCAAGTCGGCGGCGAAGCGGCGCAGGCGGTGCTGATCGAGGCGCTGAGCGACAAGGATCCCGAGATCCGGGCGCGCGCCGCGCGGTCGCTGTCCGGGAGCCACGCCGATCCCTGGCCCTGGCCCTGGCCGATGCCGATCATTCGCTGACTCCTTCCTCACGGGCGCCCTGACCGGGCGCCCGTAGTGTTTCCGCAGGGCACTTGACATTCCCCATCGAATGCTGAATATTCAGCATAGTGCTGAAATTTCAGCAGTCGTTCAATCTCGATGGAGGAAATCGGTCCATGACACGCAAACTCGCCACTCTCGCGATTCTGGTATTCGGTGGCCTCTCCGACGGCGGCTGGCATGTCCGTTCCGCCGCAGCCGGTCCGGTCGTCGATGAGGCGGCGGCGGCCCGCGAAGTGCTCGCCGCTGCCCACGGTGCGCCGGCCGTGCTGTGCGCGCTGGCGGCCCGCTCGGTCGGGGGACGCTTCGGCTCCGGACCGTGGGAGCCGCCCGGAAGCGTCGGGGACACCTCGACCGCCGTGCAATGGGCGCTCGATCGCTCGCCCGACTGGCGGCACACCCGGTTGCACGGCGACGCCGCCGTGCCGGTGCTGCTCGACGGCCTGGGCAACGACGACGCCTGCGTGCGCGAATTTGCCGCGCGGCTCGTCGCGCAGATCGAATCCCGCGTGGCGACCACCGGAATGGTCCGCGCCTTGAGCGCCACTGCAGCCGGCACGCGCCGCGCCGCAGCCGTTGCTCTGGGTTTGGCTGAACCGGCGCAGGCGCTCGACCCGCTGATCGCACGGCTGGGCGACGATGACGCGCTGGTGCGCGCCGCCGCCGCGTGGGCACTCGGCGGACTCGATGAGCGCCGGGCGGTATCGCCGCTGCGTCATGCCCTGGCCGATGGCGTGTCGGGCGTGCGCGCTGCCGCGGCCCAGTCGCTCGGCCGGCTCCAAGACACCGCTGCCGTGGGTGCCCTGGTCAACGCCTTGAAAAACGACAGCGACGAACGCGTCCGGATCGCTGCCGCCGAAGCGCTCGGCCGGATGGAAGCGAAGAGCGCGATCCCGGCACTCGCGGATGCCCTGGGCGACAAGAGCCCGAGCGTCCGGCGTATCTGCGCCTGGGCGCTCGGCCAGATGGAGGCCGCCGAGGCCATACCCGGACTCGCCAAGGCGACGGACGACACGGAACGGGAAGTGCGCGAAATGGCGACCTGGGCGCTCGGCGAAATGGGAGTCCGCGGCGCGGCGCCCGTCTTGATCCGCCGTCTGCAACAGGACGCCGATCCCGAGATCCGGGTGCGCGCGGCCTGGGCGCTGGGTCAGATCGAAGACCACGCCGGCATCGCGCCGCTCGGCGCCGCCCTCCGCGACGACAAGAACACTGAAGTCCGCACCACCGCAGCCTGGGCCTTGGGGCAGATCGAGGACAAGGAGTCCGTCCCACTGCTCGCCGCGGCCCTGCGCGACAGCTCTGCGGAGGTTCGCGGTAACGCCGCGTGGGCGCTCGGGCAGATCGGCGAAGAGCATGCACCCGGCGCCCTCATCGCGGCGGTCAAGGACCCGTCGGCATCCGTGCGCCAGCGCGCCGCATGGGCGCTCGGCCACATCGAGGATGCGAGCGCGGTCCCGACGCTGAAGGACGCCGTCCGGGATACGGACCACGAGGTCAGCAAGACGGCGCTGTGGGCTCTCTCCCAGATGGACGATGAGACGGCTCGCGCGGCGTTCATTGACGTGTTGCGCAGTAGCGACCCGGAGATGCGGGCGGCGGCGGCCCGCGCCCTCGGGGGCGGCCACATCAATCCGTGGCCCTGGCCTCAGCCGCGCCCGATGCCGCGGCCGTTCCCGTGAACATGATTCGCCGCTCGACGCTGCTCGTCGCCGCGGTGGCTGCGCTGGGCTCCCGTTTCGGAGCCCAGCGCGGCGTGCTGCCGTTCGGTCTGAAGGCGGGGCACCACGCGGTGCGCGTCGAGACCGGCACCTGGGCGCCCCGGGATACGGGTCGCTACCCGGTGGTCATCTTCGCCGCGGGCGGACCGGCGGCGCTGGAGCGGTCCCTGCCGGAATATCTGGCATCGCACGGATACACGGTCGTGCGTGCGCCGGGGACGAGCGCCGAGACGGTGGCGCGGCAGTTCAACGACTCGACTGCTGTCGCGATCATCTCCTGGGGAGCTGACTCGAACGCCGTGGCGACGGTTGCGCTTGCCGCCGGCGGCCCTGCTGCAGCGCAACTCTCGATTCGCGTCGTGCGACGGAGTGATCCGCAGACCGGGCGCCTCCACATCGTCTTGCCTGTATCGAGCCGCCCCGGCGCCGAATCGAGGAGCTGGCGGATGCTGTGCGCGGTAACGCAGGCGATTCTCAACGCGACCCTCCAGGGGGCGCATCCCACCGTGGCCGAGTTGGCGGACCGTCTCAGGGCGGCGGGTGTGCGGGAGGCCTATATTCGTGCTTCGTGACGCTGGAGATCCCCGCCGCCCTGTCCGCCGCCCTCAAGGGGCGCTACGAGCTGCGCCGCGTATTGGGACAGGGCGGAATGGCGACGGTCTACCTCGCTTTCGACGTCAAACACGGCCGTGAGGTCGCGCTCAAGGTCCTGCTCCCGGGGCTCGCCGCCTTTCTCGGCGTAGAGCGCTTTCTCCGCGAGATACAAATCGCCGCACGCCTCACCCACCCACATATCCTGGCGCTGCACGACTCGGGGGAAGCCGAAGGCTTCCTCTTTTACGTCATGCCGTACATCGAGGGTGCCTCGCTGCGCCAGCAGCTCGGCACCCGGTCCCGGTTCTCCACGTCCGAAGCGCTTGCCATCGCGTCGCCGGTCGCCGATGCGCTGAGCTACGCCCATCGCATGGGCATCTTCCACCGCGACATCAAACCCGAGAACATCCTCTTTTCCCAGGGCCATCCCGTCGTCGCCGATTTCGGGATCGCCAAGGCGATCAGCACGGCGGGCGGCGCGAATCTCACCCGCACCGGCTTCCCGGTCGGAACGCCGGGCTACATGAGCCCGGAGCAGGCGGCCGGGCTCACCGACCTCGATGCGCGCACCGATGTGTACAGTCTTGCCGTCGTGGTTTACGAGATGCTGGTGGGCGAGCTACCGGGGCGCTGGCCGACGGAAGATGCGGTGCGGCAGGGACGGTTTCTCGAGGCGCCGCCGTCGCATCGGGCGACCTTGGCGGGGTTGGGGGGGCGCATCGAGGGCGCGCTGGTGCGCGGCCTGTCGACGCGGCACGACCAGCGCACGCCGTCTCCGCCAGCGCTGATCGACGATCTCACAGGCGTTGTCCAGCCGACGCCGCACCGCCGCTACAGCGGCGGCGAAGTCGAAGAGATCGTGAAACGCGCCTCTGAGCTCGAGGCGACGACTCCTACCGTCGGCGGTGCGATGACGATCGGGGGCGTGGAGGCGCTGGCGGCTGAAGTCGGCATCCAACCAGACGTGGTGCGGCAGGCCGCGCAGGAAGTGCGGCGGCGCAGTACCCCGGCGGCCGCGCCGGCGAACGTCGCGGTGAATCGGTGGATCGCCGGACCGACGCGCATCTACACCGAGCGCGTGGTTGAGGTCGAAGTCCCCGAGTCGGAATTCCCGATCATGGTTGAGGAGATTCGCCGCATTCTGCAGAACGTCGGTCAGGTGAATCAGCTGGGCCGGTCGTTCTCGTGGGTGACGGCGCGCCACGCCTCGTCGCGGCGCGACCTCGAAGTAGCGGTGTCGGAGCGCGGCGGTCGCACGCGCATCACCATCCAGGAGAACCTCGCCCCGGTGATCGGCGGGGTGTTCGGCGGAATCGGCGGCGGTATGGGCGGCGGCGGGATGGGGCCGATCATGGGCATCCTGGGCGGCGCCCTGCATCTGGGGCCGGGCGTCGCGCTGATCGTGCCGTTCTGGCTCGGTGCCACCTACATCACCGCGCGCACTGTGTATCGCAACATTACGACGAAGCGAGTGCGCGAGCTCGGGAATCTGGCGGAC
>DATFSB010000232.1:0-3769 GCA_035262825.1 Gemmatimonadales bacterium
GGCCAACTCGGCGCGCAGCTGCATCGCGCGCACGAGTCCGCCGGATTGGGCGACGAGGTCCAGCAAGCTGGTGCTGAGCGTGGATAGCGCATCGAGCGGCCCGGCCACCAGCTGCTCCGCCGCGCTCGAGTCACCAAGCGCCAGCGCTAGCGCAGCGTACTGATATGCAAAATCGATCGCGATGTCCCCGGGGACGCCCTGTTGCTCCTGCTGCAGGGCCGCCGCGAGACCGGCGCGCACGCTCGCGCTATCACGATGTGCCAGCGACCATTGCAGGCGCATCAGACCCAATCCACCCGCGTCACGGCGATGCACACCGCCCACGCCGAGCTCGGGGAACGCGAGCACCGCCGGAAGGTCGAGCGCCGCCTGACGAACTTGATTGCGCCGCGATGATTCGACGAGGTGCACGACATCGTGTTCGATCCTCGCCTGCAGCGTCCTGATGCTGTCGACCGGACCTCCCGCGGCCGAGTAGGCCAGGAGCGCGAGGGATCCTTCCAGCACCGGCTGCGGTACGGCGATGAGCACATCCTCTGACGTACGGAGCGAATCCTCGGCTTGCGACCGCGGCAGGAGACCCGCGCCGCGACTCACCCGACCGGTGAGCACAGCCAGGCGAGCCAGTGGTCCGGCGACGGCCGGAGATACGGGATCGTGGAACGCGGCGAGCTCCGAATCGGCCAGCGCCTTCGCCGGGGCGAGCTCGCCGAGCTTCAGATGCAACCGAATCTCGATCAGCGCAGCCTGGAGCGCTTGCGCCCCCGGCCGGGCCACCGTTCTCGCGCGCATGATCATCGTGATCGCAGATCGCTCGTCGGAGCTGCCCCGAATCAGCCCCATGGTCTCGAGCACGGCCGCATACGACTCGAGCGCGTCCGTGTCCTCGGGGAATGCCCGAACCCAGGCTGCGGTGATGTCGCGCATGACGTTCTGGTTCCGAGCCACCGCCGCACGTTGTGTCGCGGGACGCACTTCGGCACCACCCCGCGCCCATTGCGCGAGCGGGAACGGCACGAACGCCAGTGTATCGTGATCGAGCGACGGAAACGCGCCGAAGCGGCTCGTGTCGGGTGCCAGCGCGACGCCGTAGCGATACAAGTCCGTTTCGGTGAAGAGCAGGCGCGCCAGCCGATCCAGCTCGTCCCCACGGAACGCCCGGTGCGCCGACGTATTGAGGCGCAGCGCGCGTGTGTACGCGTCGACCGCGGCGCGGTAGCTCCCCCGGAATCCCCAATGCGTCGGACTGGCAGGATCGCGCACGACCACGCGATCGCGCCCGTGACAATCGCCGAGTCCGTAAAGGGCGAGATAGTCGAGCGAATCACGCTGCAGCAGGGATCGATAATTCTCGCACGCCTGCGGATGCCGACCCTCCGCCATGGCCTGGAGGGCGGACGCGCGCAGGCGATCGGGAGGTGACAGCCCGTTCGGGACCGCGAGCGCCGAGGCGACGAATCCCTGCCATTCCATACTGGGCCGTCCACGCCACTCGTTGACCTGGGCGAGCCAGAAGTTGGCATGCGGGTATCCCGGGTCCAGTGCGACGGCCTGGCGAAACGCGCTGTCCGCCGCCGCCAGGTCCCAGCTCGAAAGGGCGTCATGCCCGCGTTGATACGCGTACCACGCCTCGAGCACTCGCGTGCCGACGATCCCGCTCGCGGCTCCGGGAACGTGCGCGCCGAGCAGCAGCGAGTCCGCCAAAGCGTCGAATCGATCGACCAGGCCGGACAGGCGATGATCCAGCCGGACTTCCTGTTGCCGCACCAGCTTTCGCCTCGCCACGTCGTACAGCATCGCCCGCACGATGATCGAGTCGTTCAGGGAGTCCACCTCACCCCACAGCATCAACCCCGAATGGAGCTCCCTGGCGTGGGCAAAGGCGTCGGCCAGCGTAGGCACCGAATCGCCATGGTGCAGCCGGACGTCACGCGCCAGGAACTCATCCACGAGTCGCACGCCGCTCCAGCGCTCGAATGCCTCACGCAGCAGCAGCTCGCATTGATCGCCACTGAGGAGCCGCGGCGCCGCACCGGCCCGGTGCGCAAACGGCACGATCACATAGAGCGAAGGATCGAGCGTGGCGCCTGAGCCAGTCCGCCACACCAACACCCCGGTCATCACGGCAGCGGCCACGAGACCGACACCCCAGCGCCGCCGCTGCCGCCGCGTCAGCAGACTGCGTGGGGTCCAGATATTCGCCGGCGACTTGAGCGCCTCGATGAGCTCGCCCGCAGTGTCGAACCGGTCGTCGGGATTGATGGCGAGCAGGCGCGCCACTACGCTGGCGACTTCGGGGGGGACCGACGGCCGCAAGTGGGTGAGCTCCGCCAACCGGTCGCGCGCACGCGGCGCACTCGCACTCGGACCTTCGGGCGGTGTGATGGCGAGCGGTGGTCGACCCGCGAGCATCTCGAACAGGACGCACCCCAGACTGTAGAGGTCGCTCCGCCCATCCACATCCCGCGTCCCCGCGCCCTGTTCGGGACTCATGTAGTCGGGCGTGCCCACAGCGATGCCCGGTCCGGTGCGCCGTTCCTCCGCCTTGCTGATGGCGCGCGCGATCCCGAAGTCGCTCACGACGGCGTGCCCCGACTCCATCAGAATGTTTTCCGGCTTGATATCGCGGTGCACGATGCCGGCGCGGTGCGCGTAGTCGAGTGCGTCGGCGATTTCCCGCGCGATCTCCAGCGCCTCGACGAGCGGCAGCTGCCCTTGCTTCTCCAGGCGGTCACGCAGCGACTCGCCGGGGACGTATGGCATGTCGTAATAGAGGCAGCCGTCCGCCTCGCCGGAGTTGTGCAGCGGCAGGATGTGCGGATGCGACAGACCGGCGGCGAGCTTGATCTCGAGCAGGAACCGGTCTGAGCCGAGCGTCGCCGCGAGCTCGGGGCGCAGCACCTTGAGCGCCACGTCGCGGTCGTGCCGCAGGTCGCGGGCGAGATAGACGATCGCCATCCCCCCGCGCCCGATCTCGCGCCCGATCGTGTAGCGGCCGGCCAGGGCGCTTTCCAGGCGATTGCGCAGCTCGGTCATCTGCCTGCGACGCTCCGCGTAGCGGCTCGAAAACGGAAGAGTTTCAGCGTACTGTGCCAACCGCGCCTCCGCCAGCATCCGGACGTGGTCCGGCCCCCTCCCACCGGCGCGTCAATCTCGCCTGCGGTAGTCAATTCACCGACAATCCCCAACCCCTTGGCTTGGCGCAGCTTGCCAGCTAGCTTGGGAGGCTCCCGATGGCGGACTTTACGTTTTCCCGGGGACAATTGCTGCTCCTCGCCGGCACGGCCAACCGGCCGCTCGCCGAGGAGATGGCGCAGCAATTGAATCAACCGCTGTGCGCCGTCACGCTGCGTCATTTCGCCGACGGCGAGCTGTTCGTGAAAATCGACGAGAACGTCCGCGGGCGTGACGTATTCATCATTCAGTCGACGAACCCGCCGGCGGAGAACTATCTCGAGCTGTTGCTGCTGATCGACGCCGCGCGGCGGGCCAGCGCGGCGCGGATCACGGCGGTGCTGCCGTACTTCGGGTACGCGCGCCAGGACCGCAAGGACCAGCCGCGCGTCGCGGTGAGCGCCAAGCTGATGGCGAACCTGATCACCCACGCGGGCGCCGACCGCGTGCTGGGAATGGACTTCCACTCCCATCAGGTGCAGGGCTTCTGGGACATTCCGGTGGACCACCTGTACGCGGCGCCGGTGTTCGTGTCGCACTACCGGCAGAAGCAGCTCAAGGACCCGGTGGTGGTGGCTCCCGATGTGGGATCGGC
>DATFSB010000233.1:0-6365 GCA_035262825.1 Gemmatimonadales bacterium
TCCAGGGCACGGGCCTCCACACGGGCGCCTCCACGCGCGCCGTGTTTCGTCCTGGTGCCGCAGGGCGGGGCATCGTGTTCCGCCGCACCGACCTCGACGGAACGCCCGAGGTGCCGGCGCGCCTTTCGGAAGTCGAAGCGCTCGAGCGCCGCACCGCGATCGGTCACGGCGCGGCGACCATCCACACGGTGGAGCATCTCCTCGCCGCCGCCGCGGCGCACGAGATCGACGATCTCACCGTCGAGCTGTCGGGACCCGAGCCGCCGATTCTCGACGGCAGCGTGGCGCCGTATTTCACCGCGCTGACCGACGCCCGTCCCGTTGCCGTCGACGGCGAGCCGACGCTGCTCACCGTGCGGGCGCCGTTCACCGTCGTCGAGGGCGACGCGAGCTACATCGTCGCGCCGAGCAAGACGTTCCGCCTCACCGTCACGATCGAGTTCCCCCATCCCCTCATCGGGCGTCAGGTCGGGAGTTTTGAGATCTCGCCCGAGTCGTTCGCGCGGGAGCTGGCTCCGGCGCGCACCTTCGGGTTTACGAGCGAGGTCGAGGGGCTGCAGGCGAAGGGGCTGATCAAGGGCGCCTCGACGGCGAGCGCCATCGTGCTCGACGAGCGCGGCATCGTGAACGGCGGCACGCTGCGCTGGCCCGACGAGTTCGTGCGCCACAAGGCCGCCGACATCGTCGGCGACCTGGCGCTCACCGGCGCGCGAGTCCAGGCCCACGTCGTGGCGACGCGACCGAGCCACGCGGGCAACGTCGCGCTCGCCCGCGCGCTGGCCCGGGCGGCGCAGCGCAGCGGCGTTCCGGCGATGGACATCGGCCGCATCATGGACGTGCTGCCCCATCGCTATCCGTTCCTGCTCGTCGACCGCATCCTCGAGATCGAGGGCGATCGCCGCATCGTCGGCGTGAAGAACGTCACGATCAACGAGCCGTTCTTTCAGGGTCACTTTCCGGGCCACCCGATCATGCCGGGTGTCCTGATTATCGAAGCGATGGCTCAGGTCGGCGGGATGCTGCTGCTGAGCCACTTCGAGGGGCAGAACGTTGAGAACAAGGTCGTGTACTTCATGTCGCTCGACAACGTGAAGTTCCGCCGTCCGGTGCTGCCCGGCGATCAGATCCGTTTCGAGCTCGAGATGCTCGCGTTCCGCGGCCGCACCTGCCGCATGAAGGGGCAGGGGTTCGTCGATGGCCAGGTCGTCGCCGAGGCGGAGATGATGGCGATGGTGGTGGACAAGTGATTCATCGCACCGCGCTGATCGATCCGGCGGCGCACGTCGCCAAGGATGCGATGGTCGGCCCCTACGCCATCATCGGTCCCAACGTCACCGTTGGCGAGCACTCGCAGATCGCGGCGCACGTCGTGATCGAGCGCGACACCCGCGTCGGGTCCGAGGTCAAGATCGGCTACGGCAGCGTGCTCGGCGCCGACCCCCAGGACCTGAAATACCGCGGCGAAGAAACGTGGGTCGAAGTCGGCGACCAGACGACGATTCGCGAGTACTGCACCATCAACCGTGGCACCCCCGCGACGGGGAAAACGATCGTCGGCAAGCGCTGCTTCATTATGACCTACGTCCACATCGCCCACGACTGCGTCATCGGAGACGACGTCATTCTCGCCAACTCGATTCAAATGGCGGGCCACGTGACGATCGACGATCGCGCCATCGTCAGCGGCCTCGTGCCGATCCATCAATTCGTGCGCATCGGCACCTATGCCTTCGTGGGTGGGGGCTCGCGCGTCAATCAGGACGTGCCGCCGTACACCAAGGCGGTGGGCAATCCGCTGCACCTCTACGGGCTCAACTCCGTCGGCCTGCAGCGTGCCGGCTTCGGCGCCGAGGTGAAGCTGGCGCTCAAGAAGGCTTACCGCCTGGTGTTCAACTCCCATCTCACCATCACCCAGGGAGTGGCGCGCGCCCGCGCCGAGATTCCCACTATCACCGAAGTCGAGACCTTCCTGCGGTTCATCGAGGCGTCGCAGCGCGGAGTGCTGGTGTGACGCTGCGCACCTTGCGCGTCGGGGTGGTCGGGACCGGCGCGCTGGGCTTCCATCATGCTCGTCTGATGCGCCGCATGGGCGGCGTGGCGTTCGCCGGGATCTACGATCTCAACCCGACCCGCGCCGCAGAGGTGGCGCGCGAGCTCGAAACGACGGCCCACCCGTCGCTCGAGGCGCTGCTCGAGAGGGTCGACGCCGTGAGCATCGCGGTGCCCACGTCGGTGCATACCGAGGTCGGCTGCGCGGTGCTGGAGCGCGGCATCCCGGCGCTGATCGAGAAGCCGCTGGCCGACTCGCTCGAAGGCGCAGGGCGGCTGGTGGCGGCGGCCGCGGGGGCCGGCGTGGTGCTGCAGGTGGGGCACGTCGAGCGGTTCAACCGGGCGGTGCGCGCGGCGACGCCGTACCTCGACACGCCGCGTTTCCTGCAGACCGAGCGGCTCGCCCCGTTCCAGCCGCGCGGCACCGACGTCGCCGTGATCCTCGATCTCATGATCCACGATCTCGATCTCATCCTCGAGCTGGTGCGCGCCGAGGTGAAGGAGGTGCGCGCCACGGGGATGCCGGTGCTCACCCCGCACGTCGACATCGCGAATGCGCGGGTGGAATTCACCAACGGCGCGGTCGCGCTCGTGACGGCGAGCCGCATTTCACGCGAGCGCACCCGCAAGCTGCGCATCTTCCAGAGCAGCGGTTACTTCTCGCTCGACCTCGCCAAGGGGAGCGGCCACTTCTACCGGCTCAAGCCGGGGTGGCAGGCGCTGGGCGCGCAGCGCATCGAGGACATCGCCGATCACCTGTCGCTCACGGCGCCCGAAGCCGAGCCGCTCAAGCTCGAGCTCGAGAGTTTCCTGCAGGCGGTGCGCGGCGAGAGCGAGGTGGTGGTGTCGGGGGCCGCGGGCGCCCAGGCGCTGGCCCTGGCGTGGCGTGTGGCGGAAGCCGTCCAGGCCTCGCCGCTCGCCACGTTGCCGCCGTGAGCGAATCAGCTCCACGCGCCCCTCGCATCTACGTCTCGGCCGGCGAGCCCTCGGGGGACGCGCATGCCGCCGAGGTTGTCGCCGCGCTCCAGCGGCGGGTCCCGGGCGCCACGATCGACGCGTTCGGTGGCCCGCGCATGGCGGCCGCAGGGGCGCGCGTACTCGACCGCATGGAGGCGTATTCGGTGGTCGGGTTCGTGGAGGCGGTCGAGAGCCTGCCGCGACACTACCGGTTGTTGCGACGCACGCGGGCGGCATTCCAGGCCGGCCGCTACGATGTCGCCGTGTTCGTCGATTATCCCGGTTACCACCTGCGGGCTGCGGCCGCGGCTGCGGCGGCGGGTGTGCCGGTGCTCTACTACATCGCTCCCCAGCTCTGGGCCTGGGGGGCGGGGCGCGTGCGGCGGCTGGCCAAGGCGGTGCGGCAGCTCGCCGTCATCCTGCCGTTCGAGGAGCCGTTTTTCCGGGACCACGGCGTGCCGACGACGTTCGTCGGCCATCCGCTCAAAGATCGTCCGCCGCTCCCGAGCCGGGATGCGGCGCGGCGCGCGCTCGGCATCCCCGTGGACCGGCGCGTGCTCGCGGTTTTCCCCGGCAGCCGGGCGCAGGAGGTACGACGTATCTGGCCCGTCGCGCGGGCGGCGGCGCGTCTCGTGCAGGCGGTGCGCCCGGAGGTCCTGGTGCTGGTGGCGGGCACGCAGGTGGCGCAGTATCCCGATGCCGGCGACATGCGTGTCGTCATGGACGATCCAGCACAGGTGTTCGCCGCCGCCGATGCGGGACTGTGCAAGTCGGGCACGACGACGCTGGAGGCCGCGCTCGCCGACCTCCCGATGGTGATCACCTACCGGCTGCACCCGCTCTCGAACCTGATCGCACAACGCCTGCTGCGCGTGCCGTGGGTCGGTCTCGTCAATCTGGTGGCGGGGGAGCTGCTCTGTCCCGAGCTGCTCCAGGGCGCGGCGACTCCGCGAGCGCTCGCGGACGCCCTCGTGCCGCTGCTCGATCCCACGGATCCGCTGACGCTGCGGCAGCGCGCCGGACTCGCCACGGTGCGCGAGCGTCTTGGGCACCCGGGGGCCGCTGATCGAGTCGCGGCCCTGGTGCTGGCGCTCGCCTCGTGAAGCCGCGCTGGGCAGAGCCGTTCGTGGCGGCGGTGGGGTTTGCGCTCGTCGGCGTGCTGGCGCGGACCTGGCGCTACCGCCTGGTCCATCGCGAGCGCGCCCAGGCGCTGTATGATGCGCGGCGCCCGTTCATTTTCGCCTTGTGGCATAACCGCATTCTCCCGCTGCTCTACGCGCACCGCCACGAGGGGATGGTGTTGCTCATCAGCCGGCATCGCGACGGTGGGTACCTGGCCACGCTGGCTGAGCGGTGGGGCTATCACTTCGTGCGCGGCTCATCGCAGCGGGGCGGCGAAGTCGGGCTGCTCGGCGTGGTGCGGGCGTTGAAGGGCGGGAACGTCGTGGCGGTGACACCAGATGGGCCGCGCGGGCCTGTCGAGCGCGTCAAGCCGGGGGTCGTCGCGGCGGCGCAGCATGCGGGCGTTCCGATCATCCCGGCGACCGCCCGGGTGAGCCGCAGCTGGACGCTCGGCAGCTGGGACCGCTTCGCCATCCCGAAGCCGTTTGCGACGATCGACGTCGTCTACGGCGTTCCCCTCGAGGTGGCATCGGGGAAGGAGGGGATGAGGGCCGGCGTCGCGGCGGTCGAGGCCGAGCTGCTCGCCCTCTCCCAGGCGTCATGAGCGAGCGGAATTGGCGTGTGCGGTTCGTGCGCAAGCTGTGGCGGCGCCGTTCGTGGAAGGCGCGCGCCGCGCGCACGGCGTTGCTGCCGTTCTCGGCGCTGTACGGCATCGTGGTGACGCTGCGGGCGCTGCGCTACCGGCTCGGATTCGGCATGGAACGACACCTGCCGCTCCCCGCGATCGCGGTCGGCAATCTGTCGGTCGGCGGGACGGGGAAGACACCGCTCACGGCGTGGATCGCGGCGGAGTGTCGCGGCGCGGGGCGGCGCCCGGGGATTCTGCTGCGCGGCTACGGGCGTGACGAGGTGCTGCTGCACCGGCATCTCGTTTCCGAGGCGGTCGTCGTCGCGAACCCCGATCGGGCGGCGGGGGCCGCGCTGGCGCGGATGCAGGGTGCGAATGTCCTGGTGCTGGACGACGCGTTTCAGGTGCTCGACACGGCGCGCGATCTCAACATCGCGCTGCTCGCCGCGGAGCAGGTACGCGTGTCGCCGTGGCTGCTGCCGGCTGGTCCGTGGCGCGAGGGATGGGGTGCGCTGCGCCGGGCCGATGTGCTGATCGTCACACGCAAGCGGGCGGATGCCGCAACAGCGGCGGCGCTGGCGGATCGCCTGCAGCAGCGGTTTCCCCGGAAGCGCGTCGCTGTTGCCCGGTTGGGACTCGCCGGGCTGGTGGGAATGCGCGGCGGCGCGGCCACGCCGCTCGACGCCCTGCGCGGCCGGCGGGTCGTGGCCGCGGCTGCGATCGCCGACCCGGAGAGCTTCGCCGTGCAGGTCCGCGCCGCAGGGGCGACGGTGCAGCTGGCCGCGTTTCAGGATCATCACGAGTACGGCCCCAGCGACGTCGAGCGCCTCATGCAGATCGCCGCGGGGGCCGATTATCTTGTAGTGACGGAGAAGGACGCCGTGAAGCTGCGCGCGCTCTGGCCCGAGCAGCGAGGCCCCGAGCCGCTCGTCGCCGTACTGGAACTGACCTGGGAACGCCACCAGGAGGCCGTCACCGCGGCGATCGCGCGCGTGCTCGGGCTTCCGGTGCGCCCGAGCTCATCACACGCCACGCACGAGACATGACCGACACCGCCGCTCCCGCTCCCGCCTCTGCCTCCGGCCTGATTGGCCCCGACAAGGACCGATTTCTATCGGAGGACAATCCCTTCGAAGCGATGATGCAGCGGTTCGACCACGCTGCCCAGCTGCTGAATCTCGACCCCGGCCTCTATAAGATCCTCCGCAATCCCGAAAAGCAGATCATCGTCTCGATTCCCGTGCTGCGAGACAGCGGCCAGGTGGAAGTGTACACCGGCTACCGGGTGCTCTATAACACGTCGCGCGGACCGGCCAAGGGCGGCATCCGGTTCGATCTCAATGTCACCCTGGAAGAGGTGAAGGCGCTGGCCGCGTGGATGACGTGGAAGTGCGCCGTGGTGAACATCCCCTTCGGCGGAGCCAAAGGGGGCGTCGTCTGCGACCCCAGCACGATGTCAATGGCGGAGCTGGAGCGCGTCACGCGGCGCTACACGTCGGGGATCATCGAGACGCTGGGGCCCGATTCCGACGTCCCGGCGCCGGACGTGAACACCAACGAGCGCATCATGGCGTGGATCATGGATACCTATTCCATGCACAAGCGCCAC
>DATFSB010000234.1:0-2284 GCA_035262825.1 Gemmatimonadales bacterium
GGAAACGGCGAACGTCTTGCGATACCAGCCGATGCCGCCGGGCAGCGCGCCACCGGCCGCACCGGCGGGGTTCGTGTCGCTGAAGTCCCCCTCGATGCTCCAGTCGTGCGGCACGTCGAGCGTGCGCCAACCCGAGTCGAGGAACGTCCCTTCCTGGGCGCCGGAAACGTCGCCGAGATGAAATTGCCAATCCCGGTCGAAATCGAGAATCGCGCGCTGCGCCGCCGCCCCGTTCCCAATGACGAGGAGGGCGAGACAGGCGCCGGCGGCGCGACCGATCGCCATCATCCGCGGAAGTAGAGGTAGGCGGCGAGAATCAGCAGCAGCACGATACCGGAAGCGATGACGTCCGAGCGGCTCCAGCTTGCGCGCGACTCGCGGCGCTGCTCGGAGGTGACCGTTGCGAACGTCAGACCCATGAGGCGCTCCTCGGCCGGCGCCGGGGTCACATAGCTGACGACTACCATCGTCACGGCCGAAACGACGAAGATGAACAGGCTGTAGTACTGGAAGTAGATGTTGTTGACGATCCACAAGAACGAGCCCGGGGCGTAGCCACCCGCGAGTCCGCCGAGCCCCAGGCTCACCGGCGTGTCCACCGCCAGACGGAAGGCACCGAGCAGGAAGCCGACAACGAGTGCCGCGAGCGCGCCCCGTGCATTGAGCCGCTTGTTGAAGACTCCAAAAAAGAACACCGTGAAGATCGGGGGCGCGAGATAGCCCTGCACTCCCTGCAGATAGTCATACAGGCCGCGGCCGCCCTGGATCACCGGGATCCAGAGTAGTCCGATGACCACCATCACGGCGGTGGCGACGCGGCCCGTCCAGACCAGCTGATGCTGGCTCACGCCGGGCCGGAACTTCTGGTACAGGTCCATCGTGAAGAGTGTCGAGCAGGCGTTGAACGCGCCCGCGAGCGAGCTCATCAATGCGGCGAGCAGCCCCGCGACCACCAGACCCCGCACGCCGGCCGGGAGGATGGTCTTCACCATCAACGGGAAGGCGGCCTGGGCCGTCTCGGGTATGGCGTTGCCCGCGGCATCCACCATGGTGCCGAGCGCCGGCACGCGCCCGCTGCGGGCGAGCGCCAGCGCGATCATGCCGGGAATGATGAAGATCCAGACCGGGAGGAGCTTCAGATAGGAGGCGAAGATCGATCCACGGCGCGCCTCACGCTCATTCGGCGCGCCGAGTGCGCGCTGCACGATGTACTGGTCGGTCGTCCAGTACCAGAGACCGATGATTGGGGCGCAAAACAGCATGCCGAGCCACGGATAATTACGATTGAAATACCATGCGATGCGTCCCGTCTCCTGCACCGGCGCCCACGTCCCCTCCATGCCGGCCGGCACCAGCGGCTTCCACAAGTTGAACAGATCGGATGGGAGCGCGGCCCGCAACTCGTGCCAGCCGCCGAGGCGCACCAGGCCGAACACGGTGATCAACACGGACCCGATGATCAGGATGATCGTCTGCACCGCGTCGGTGTAGGCGACGCCACGCATCCCGCCGGCGACGGTGTAGAGCCCGGTCAGCACCACGACGGCAACGGACCCGACCCAGAAACTGTTGAACGTCGTGCCGCCGACTTGCAAGTGTACGTCGGGCAGCAGGGTGGCGAACACGACCCCGCCCGCGAAGATGCCGACGGCGAACTTGGTGAGCACGTACGCGACGAGCGAGATGATAGACAGCACCCAGCGTGTCCCCGGCGAGAATCGCCGCTCCAGGAACTCGGGCATCGTGTACACCCGGGAGCGCATGTAGAAGGGGACGAAGACCCACGCCAACACGAGCAGGCACCACGCGTGCAGCTCGTAATGCGCCAGCGCGACGCCGCTCGTGGCCCCGGCGCCCGCCAGTCCGACGAGGTGCTCGGAGCCGATGTTGGAGGCAAAAATCGAGGCGCCGACAATGAACCAGCCGAGATTGCGGCTGGCGAGAAAGTAGTCGTCGGCGGTGTCCCGGTTCTTGCGGACCACCCACCAGGTGAGTGCCACCAGCAGACCGAAATACAGCACGATGATCAGCCAGTCGGTGCCGGTCACGCCTGCTCCGTGGCGAGAGTCGCAGGGACCCTACACGACATGGCGGGAGTGTCAAGCAAACACCAGGCACTGAGTCGGGCCGCCTGCCCGAGGTCACGAGGATGTCATGGCCGGGGGAATCCGAACCTTTGCAGGACCGCTTGCACGCGGGGATCTGCTCGCAAACGCGATCCCAGACACCCGCAGAGAATCAAGCTTTCCACATCGGTCCGCTTGGGGTCACGGTCCACCTCCGA
>DATFSB010000235.1:0-6025 GCA_035262825.1 Gemmatimonadales bacterium
GCGGGCACCCAGACGGCTACGGCTGCCGTGGGCGGCCTCAGCGGATCGCCCGTCACTTTCACCGCGACGGCGAACCCGGGGAACCCGGCCCAGCTGGTAAAGCAGGCAGGTGATGGCCAAAGCGCCACCGTGAACACGTCGGTGGCCGTGGCGCCTTCCGTGAGCGTGAAGGACGCCTACGGGAACGCCGAGAGCGGCGTCAACGTGACGTTCACGATCACGGGGGGCGGCGGCGCGATCAATGGGGGCGCGGGTCCGGTGATCGTCGCGACGAGTGCAGGCGGGACCGCCGCGCTCACCAGCTGGAGGCTCGGCACCGCCGCCGGGGCGAACACGCTGAGCGCCTCCTCAGGCGCGCTCACGTCCGTGAGCTTCAGCGCGAGCGGGACGGCCGGGGCTGCGACGGCGATCTCGAAGAGCGCCGGCGACGGACAATCGGCGACGGTCGGCTCGGCGGTCTCGACCAACCCACAGGTGCTCGTGACCGATCAGTTTGGCAACCCGGTGCCGTCGGCGACCGTGACGTTCGCCGTGACCTCGGGCGGCGGCCAAGTGAACGGTGGCGCGTCCGCCCCGGTAGGGACCGATGCGGCAGGACACGCGTCCGTCACGTGGACGCTCGGCACCACCACCGGGTCGAACACGATGAGCGCCACGGTCGGCGCCGTAGCACCGGTGTCGTTCACGGCGACCGGAACTGCCGCGGCGGCGCAGACGCTGGCATCCGCCGGTGGCGGCGGCCAGACGGACACCATCGGGGCGACGCTCCCGACGCCGTACACCGTGTTGGTGACTGATCAATTCGGGAACGCAGTGAGCGGCGTGAATGTGACATTCACGATCACCGCGGGCGGCGGCGCGATCGACGGCGGAGCCGGCCCCGTGATAAAGCCGACCGATGGCGCCGGGCACACGAGCGTCACGCGCACGCTGGGCACTACCGCCGGCACCCAGACCGTGCAGGCGAGCGCCAGCGTGCCGTCCGGTTCACCGGTGACGTTCACCGCCACCGCGAACCCTGGCCAGGCGACGACGATCGCCGCGAACAGCGCGACGCTGCTCAGCGGGACCGTCAACACCGCGGTCTCCCCCGCCCCGTCGGTGAAGGTCACTGACCGCGGCGGCAACGGGGTGCCGGGCGTCTCCGTCACGTTTGCCGCTACCTCGGTGGCGAGCGGCACGGTTTCGGGAGGATCCGCGTCGACGAGTGGCACGGGCGTCGCAACGGTGACGTCCTGGACCCTCGACCAAACCGTCGGCAACGACACCGTGCTCGCCACATCGGCCGGACTGACGGGGAGCCCGGTGCGATTCGTCGCCACCTCGTCACCGGGACCAGTGGACCTGGCAGTGTCGACACTTGCCGCCGGCAGCGGTTCGATCACCGCGTGCAGCACATCCTGCACCACGGGAGGTGGCACAGCCTCCACGATCACCGCCACGATCAAGGATCAGTTCGGCAACGTCATCAGCGGCAAGACCGTGACGTTGTCGTCGACGGGGACGGGGAACACGTTCACCCCTTCGGCTTCCGGCACGACCAGCGGCGGCGGCGTATTCTCTGCCGCCTTCTCATCGACCGTGGCCCAGGGAAAGACGATCAGCGCGGCGGTGACGGGGTCCGGTACGCTGACCCAGACGGCGGCGGTCACGGTGAGCCCGGGCAGCGTCAGCCTCAGTGCGTCGACGTTCACGGCCGGCAGCAGCCCGATCACCGCGTGCAGTGCCTCGTGCACAACGGGCGGCGGTACGGCGTCGCTCCTGACGGCGACCGTGAAGGACCAGTTCGGCAACGGCATCAGTGGGGCGACGGTCACTCCGTCCTGCTCCGTCGGCACCAGCTGCACGTTCAATCCGGCGAGCGGGACGACGAACGGGAGCGGCGTCTTCACATCCACTTTCAACTCGACCCTGGCGCAGGCCAAGACGATTCAGGCGTCGGTGACCGGATCGGGAACGGTTACGCAGACGGCGGCGGTGACCGTGACCGCCGCGGCGGCGGCATCAATCGTTGTCAACGGTGGGAACAACCAGACCGCCCGGGTCGGCACCGGGGTGGCGACGGCTCCCTCGGTGCTGGTGCGCGACGCGTTCAATAACGCGGTGCCCGGTGCGACTGTGACCTTCAGCGTCACGGCGGGTGGCGGCAGCCTGACGGCCCCCACGGCGCCCACGACCAACGCCAGCGGAATTGCGACCCTCGGCGGTTGGACGATGGGAAGCTCCAGCGCCGACGCCGCGAACGGCACGATGGCGAACTCCCTGAGCGCCTCGGCCTCGGGAGCCGGGTCGACGTCTTTCGCTGCATCCGCGATTTACATCTTGTCGGGCGACGTGCAGCCGATCTACACCGGGAACTGCACGGGATGCCACTTCACCGGCGGCACGGCGCCCGACCTCTCGACCGGCAATTCGCGCGGCTCGACGGTCAACGTCGTGGCGTCGTGCAACAGCGGTTTCTTCCGGGTCGCCCCGGGCAACGCGACGAACAGCGTGGTGTACCGGCGGATCTTTGACGGCGGCATCTGCGGCTTCATGCCCCCAGCCACGAGCGGGCTCCCGGCCGCGCAGCAGAAGATCATCAGGGCGTGGATCAATAACGGGGCGCTGAACAACTAGGGACGGTAGGGGACGGTAGGGGACGGTAACCGTCCCGTACCGTCTCTCAGAAGTTGTACTCCAACCCCCCCGTCCACGCCACGCTGGGCTGCAAACCGGAATTCCGCAACGGGAACAGCGTATTCGTGACGATCTGAATACCGCGCCGCGTGCGGAATTTGAACCCGAAGTTGAGGCTCATCAGATTATCGGGCTGGCTCGGGATGTTGGTGACGTCAAGCGTGCGGTTGGCGGGCGCCAGATAGTGCACCGGCGGCGGGACATGCAGTCGCGAGGTCCCGATCTCCCAGGAGCTCAGCAGGTCAACCGCCATGGTAGCCCAGGGCGAGAGCAGCGCATCGTAGCCGAGGGCCCCATCGATGGAGTTGTTCTGATCCGACGCGTCTCGCACCGTGTAGCCGAGATTCACGTGGGGACTGAAGCTGCCGAAGCGGGCGGAGACGACTCCAAGGGCACGCCCGGAGAAGGCGCCGGATCCAAGCAAGTTCTTGTCGTCACCCGTGGGGAACCGCGCCGAGACGAAGAGCGCCCCGCCGACTTTGTCCGTTTGCGCGACATTCACCTTGAGGTGCGCTTCCAGGTCTCCGATGCCGCTTGCCACGCCGTCGGCGGAGGAGACCGCCGTGAGCACGGGATCCGTGGCCGTTCCAGCGAAATAGTGTACGATCGCCCCGCCCGCCGGCACGATCTGCGCGACGCCATTGCCGTGAATCGAGGTCCGCACGAACGGCACCGTCACGCCCACATCGACGCCGTCGACGAGGCCGTACGTCAAGGCGAACGAGGCAACGAGCAGGTTGACGTCGATCGCCATTTTCACGTTGATGAAGTCGTTCTCGAAGGCGGGGCTACCCAGTGTATCGATTCCCGCTCCACTCGCCGAATCTCCGATGTCCTGGTGGGTGTAATTGAACGAAAGCGCGTTCAGCGGCACGCCGCGCAACCGCTGGAAGTTCATCTGGGTCAGACCGAGACCGACGAACCAACGGCCGCGGCCCAGCGTCTGCGAGCGCTCGGCGAAGATGGGGCCTGCCGACGTCGACGTCTTGACCGGGACCCCGCCAACGAACTTGAACGTGGTGCCGCTGGACGAGGAGCTGATCGGCGTGTTGGACACGCTCACGCCGATCGAGCTGCCCAGGAATGCGACCATCGCCGTGCCGTCGGTGTCCGCGGACAGCTTGAAGTGTGCCCCGTGAAAGCCGGTGAGGTTGGAGAGGCACACGAATTCGCCGCAGCTGCCGAAAGTGAACAACTGCCGGATCTGGTCGCGCAGGGTCTGGGCGTGAGCCAGGGACGGCGCAGCGAAGGCGATGATCGACCACGCCACGAGGACGACGCGACGCAACATGCGGACTCCCGGTGGAAGATGGAGAGCGCGAATCATATGACCGGGCGTTCACGCCCGCAATGCGTTCGCTCAGCGCCGACCGGACGCTGACAGCGCTTTGACGAGTCGATAGGTGAACTCGGCACCGGTGTAGTATTCGGCGACGCCGATGCGCTCATCCTTCCCGTGCGCGCGAATGTCGTCGGACTCGAGAAACACACCCGAAACGCCGTAGACCGGCATGCCGGCGTTGCGCAGGTACAGCCCGTCGGTGGCTCCGGTCTCCATGTTGGGAATGACGGGCACCCCCGGCCAGAGCTGCGCCGAGATGCGCGTGACCGGATCGAGTACTTCCGCAACGAGCGGAGACGGCGGCGACGGGCGCGCCGTGTCGAGCGGCGTCACCTGCACGGCGGAATCGGCGACGACGCGGCGCAGCGCCGCGAGCACCGAATCGGGATCGTGGCCGGGGAGCATGCGACAGTTCACGACCGCCCGCGCCGTCTGCGGCAGGGCGTTGTTGGCGTGGCCGCCCTCGAGCCGCGTCGCCACGCATGTGGTGCGGAGCTGCGCGTTGAAGAATGGCGACGACGCCGATAAACGCGCCTGCGCGGCGCTGTCGCCCCGGGCGGCGAGGTGCATGTCCCCGGCGGTCGCCGGCGGCATCGTCGCCGCGGCGCGGTCGAGGTAGGCGCGGGTGATGTCGTTGAGCATTACAGGGAAGGCATAGTTGCCCAGCCGCTCGAGCGCCGCGGCGAGACGATAGATGGCGTTGTCGGGCGTTGGGAGAGAGCTGTGGCCGCCCGGGTTCGTCACGACGAGCTGAAAGTCGTGATAGACCTTCTCGCTCGCCTCGACGTTGCGCGCGAACGGGATGCGGTTGCGCTCCAGCGGGTCGCCGGCGTCGCCGTTGATACAGTAGGCCGCATCGATGAGGACGCGCCGGTTCGCGAGCAGCCACTGCACGCCGTTGTAGTCCCCTCCGGACTCCTCGCCCGCCGTGAGCGCGAGGATGACGTCGCGATCGGGAACGAACTTTTCCTGCTTGAGCCGGATCAGCGCGGCCACGAACAGCGCCGCCATGTCCTTGATGTCGCTCGTGCCGCGGCCGTAGAAGTAGCCGTCGCGCTCCAGCAACGTGAACGGGTCCACCGACCAGTCGGACGGCAAGGCCTCGACGACGTCGAGGTGCGCCAGCAACAGGATGGGACGCCGCTTCCCGGTGCCGCGGTACCGGGCAACCAGATTCTGATTGCGCGAATCGGCCGGCCCGACGATCTGCACGTCCGAGTCGGGGAACCCGGCGGCGACGAGGCGCCGAGCCATGGACTGGGCCGCGGGGGTGGTGCTGCCGTGGTCGTGCGTGGTGTTGATGTTGATCAGCTCGTTCAGGAGGTCCCGGGCGAGCTGCTCGTTAGGGGTACTGGGCGTCGACTGTGCCTGTATGACGTGTCGAGCCGAACCAAGCAAGACCAGGAGACCCAGGAGCGTCCTTCCCGCGTGTGTCCGTGGCATGAATGCCCGGCTCGGCGAATGCGCGTGTCCCTTAAGGGACAGGCGTTTCTGGCCGAGCCGGCTCTTTAGAACACGGACAACCACAGCACACACCCCGAACTGGCTATTCACGAACACGGTCGGTCCTCGTCAGATGAATCGGCAGAATATATTGAGACACGATGACCGCTCCACCGACCCCCACCTGCCCAAGATGCGGCACGGCGGTAACCGCCGGGGCGCGCGCGTGCTCCAACTGCGGGGCGGACGTGTCGGGGCAGCAGGGACAGGCGGCCACGGCGTACGCCTCGCCGTCGGACGCGACGCGCATCGGCGTCACGCAAGGCGGCATGATCGACGCGCTGCGTCGCGCAACCGTGGGAGAGTACGAAATCAAAGGCGAGCTGGGACACGGCGGCATGGCGTCGGTGTTCCTGGCGCACGAACTCGCCCTCGATCGCAAGGTCGCGATCAAAGTGATGTCCCCCGCCCTATTCAGCACCGCCGGGATGGTGGAGCGCTTCAAGCGCGAAGCCCGCACCGCCGCATCGCTGAGCCACCCGCACATCATTCCCATCTACG
>DATFSB010000236.1:0-10494 GCA_035262825.1 Gemmatimonadales bacterium
CATCACGCCCGGATCCGCGAGGAGAAGCACCGGCATTATGCGCGCGTAGCGGAGCAGATCTTCCGCATCCATTCCCAGCGGCCGCTCGCAGGTCTGGTAGTGGCGGGGATCGGTGTGGACGCGGCCGCGCTGGTGCCGCACCTCCACACCTACCTCCACGACCTGCTCTTCGGCGTCGTACGCTTGAATCCCAAGACGGCCACTCCGGCGGAGGTGCGCGAGGCGACGCTGGCGCTGCGCGACGAACGGCAGCGCGCCTGGGAGCGCGCCCATGCCGAGGCGATCAAGGACGGACTGGCGACGGGATGGGCCGTCAACGGCGTCGAGGCGACGGAGAAGGCGCTCGAGCGCGGCCAGGTCCGCACGCTGCTCGCCGATGGCCGGGACGAGGACCCCCGCATCGATGAGGCGGTCGAAGAGGCGCTGGCGCAGCGCGCCCAGGTGGACGTGCTGCAGGACGATCGGGCTCGTCGCGGTGTCAGCGGTCTCGCCGCATTGCTGCGGTTTCGCCGCACGTGAGTGCCGCCCGCACCGCCGCGCGCAAGCGGCCGATCCGGGTGCTCGTCGCGAAGCCGGGCCTCGACGGACACGACCGCGGTGCGAAGGTGGTTGCCGCGGCGCTGCGCGACGCGGGGATGGAGGTCATCTACACCGGCCTGCATCAGACGCCCGAGATGATCGCCCAGGCCGCGATCCAGGAGGACGTCGACGTCGTCGGACTCTCGATCCTCTCCGGCGCGCACATGACGCTGTTTCCACGGGTTCGCAAGCTGCTGCACGACGCCGGACGCGCGGACGTCCTGCTCACGGGCGGCGGGATCATTCCTCCCGAAGACGTCACCGAGCTCGAGCGTCAGGGCATCGGAAAGCTCTTCGGACCGGGCACGCCGACCTCCGACCTCGTGCAGTACATCGAAGCGTGGGCGGCCGAGCATGTTTCCGCCTGAATGAGCCGTCTCGAGCAGCTCGCGCGTGAATATCGTGAGCTCGCTTCCCGTCTGGAGCAGGGAGGCGGGCCCGACCGGATCAAGCGCCAGCACGATCAGGGGAAGCTCACCGCGCGCGAGCGAATCAAGGGCCTGCTCGATCCCGGCGGCCCGTGGCTCGAAATCGGCCTGCTGGTCGCCTACGACCGCTACGACGGTCAAGCGCCCGGAGCGGGCGTCGTCACCGGGCTGGGTCGCGTCGCCGGGCGGCCGGTGGTCGTGGTCGCCAACGACGCCACGGTCAAGGCGGGATCGTGGTGGCCCGAGACGATCACGAAAATGCTGCGCGCGCAGGAAATCGCGATGCGCCAGCGCATCCCGATCATCTATCTCGTCGATTCCGCGGGCGTGAACCTGCCCTATCAGGGCGGCGTTTTCCCCGGGCAATACGGCGCGGCCCGCATCTTCTACTACAACTCGATCATGCGGCGCTACCTGCGCGTACCGCAGATCGCCGCCGTGATGGGGCCGTGCATCGCCGGTGGCGCGTATCTCCCCGCGCTCTCCGACGTGATCTTCATGGTCGACGAGACGTCGTTCATGGGACTCGGCGGACCGAACCTCGTCAAAGGCGCCACGGGACAGACGGTGGACGCCGAGACGCTGGGCGGCGCCGCGACCCACACCGCCATCAGCGCCGTCGCGCATTATCGCGCGCCGAGCGACGCGAAATGCCTGGAGCAGATGCGCGAGTACATCGCGCGCTTGCCGCGCGCGACGGCTGCGGTGTCCAACGGCACGGCCCCGAAACGCCCCGCCACCGACCTCTATACGCTGCTGCCGCCCGACCATCGCATGAGTTACGACGTCCGCGCGGTGCTCGACTGCCTGCTCGATCAGGGTCGGCTCGAGCAATTCCAGCCTGACATCGGTCACGAGATGATCTGCGGGCACGCGCATATCGGCGGGCGGGCGGTGGCGGTGATCGCCAACGCGCGCGGCGTGATCAAGGGGAAGCCGGGCCAGCCGCCGCGCATCGGCGGCATCGTCTATACCGAGAGCGCCGAGAAGGTCGCCTACTTCATCGAAAACGCCGACCGCGAGCGTATCCCGATCGTGTTCGTGCAGGACGTCTCGGGATTCATGGTGGGCATCGAAGCGGAACACTCGGGGATCATTCGGGCCGGCGCCCGATTCGTCGAAGCGATGGCCACCGCGACGGTCCCGAAGCTCGTCCTGACGGTGAATCACGCGTCCGGCGCCGGGTACTACGCGATGGCGGGTCAGGGCTTCGACCCCGACTTCATCCTTTCCTGGCCGACCGGCCGCATGGGCGTCATGGAGGGCGAATCGGCGGTGCAGGCGGTGTTCGGCAGCGACGTGGCCAAACCGGGAAACGCCGCCGCGGTCGAAGCGATGCGCGCCGACTACGAGCACCAGCTCGACGCCCGGTTTGCCGCCGCACGGGGGTATGTCGACGCCATTGTGCTGCCGGAGGAAACGCGCGCCCTGCTGTCATTCCTGCTCGAGGTGACGGGGGAATTCCCCGGGCCCCATCTCGGCTCGTTCATCCTTCCACCGGCTCTTTGATGCACGCACGGATTCTCGCCGTTCTGCTCCTCACGGCTTGCAGTCACGCGGCCGCGGTGCAAGTCCCCATTCCGTCGCCTACCCCAGGCGTGGGGACTCCCAGCGTGACGCCGGCCGCTCCAGCTGCGCCGGACGGGGTGCCTGCCCAGGCGGCGCGTCCGATCGCTCCCGCCGTGGCGCCGCCGCTCGCGCTGCTCGCCGGGCTCATGCCGCTGCGCAGCACCGGCGTAGAGCAGTTCCGCGCCGCGCATCCTACTTACGATGGCCGCGGCGTTCTCATCGCCATTCTCGATTCGGGCATCGACCCCGGGACCCAGGGTCTCGTCGTCACGTCCACCGGCGGTCCCAAGCTGCTCGACCTGCGCGACTTCTCCAGAGAAGGGCAGATCGCGCTGCGCCCCGTCTCGCCCAGCCCCGAAGGTGCGTTGGAAGTCGGCGGCCGCGTGTTGCGCGGCGCCGCGCGCATCGGCCGGCTCGCGGCCGGCGCCACCTGGTACGGCGGCGTGTTCCGCGAGTTGCCGCTCGGACCCCTGCCGGCGGCGGACGTCAACGGCAACGGGACCAACACCGATGCGTTCCCGCTCGTCGTCGTGCGGGCCAGCGACGGCTGGGTCGTGTTCTTCGATTCCAACCTGAACGGCTCGTTCGAGGACGAGCAGCCGCTGCACGACTACCGGCAGGGGAGAGAGACGATCGCCCTCGGCCGCCAACCGCTGACGCTCGCCGCCAATTTCTCCGATTCGAGCGGCGTGCCGAGCCTCGACCTGTACTTCGATTCGTACGCGCACGGCACCCACGTCGCCGGGATCGCGGCGGGGCATTGGCTGTTCGGCGTCGCCGGATTCGACGGGGTCGCTCCCGGCGCCCAGGTGATCGGCCTGAAGATCGCGAACGACGCACGCGGCGCGATCACGGTCAGCGGCAGCATCCAGCGGGCGATGCAGTACGCCGCCCGGTTCGCGACCGAGCGCGGGTTGCCGCTGGTCATGAACCTGAGCTTCGGCGTCGGCAACGAGCAGGAAGGACACGCCGCGATCGATTCGATCGTGAACGCCTTCCTGGTGGCGCACCCCAACGTCGTGCTTGCGGTCAGCGCCGGGAACGACGGCCCGGGACTGTCGACCGTCAGCTTCCCCGGCTCGGCGGATCTCGCGCTGTCGGTCGGGGCGCTCGAGCCCGGCGCGTTCACGAGGACGCCGCAGGCCGGTCTACCTCCGCCCGATCGCATGGGATGGTGGAGTGCCCGTGGCGGCGATCTCGCCAAGCCCGACATCGTGGCTCCCGGCGAAGCGTTCTCCACGGTGCCGAAGTGGAACCTGGGGGACGAGATCAAGTCGGGAACCAGCATGGCGGCGCCGCAGATGGCCGGGTTCGTGGCCTGTCTCCTGTCGGCGATGGCACAGGAAGGCCGGCCGGTGGTTGCCGCGGATCTGATGCAGGCGTTGCGCGCCACCGCGGCGCCGCTGCCTGGATTGACCGCGGTCGAGCAGGGAGCGGGTGTGCCGCGCCTCGAGGCGGCGTATCGCTGGCTCGTCGCCGGTCACCAGGGCTCGCGCTACATCGTCCGCACGGCGAGCGCTGCCCCCGCCGCGCTGCGGCGCAATGGCTTCGTCGGTGTCGGCGATACAGCCGACGTGTTCACCGTCACCCACGCGGATGGCTTGCGCGCGGCGCAGTTCCTTCTGACGAGCGACGCCCCCTGGCTCGCCGTCCCACCGGTGATCACCTCGCAGGCCCGTTCGACCGCAATTCGCGTGACCTATCGACCGGGCCTGCTGATCGCGCCCGGTGTCTACGTCGGCACCGTCAGCGGGCGCTCGCCGACCGACAGTCTCGCCGGCGAGCGGTTCCGCCTGGTGAGCACCGTCGTGATTCCCAGCGATCTGTCGCGGCCGCTGATCGATACCGCCCGGGTGCTCGGTCCCGGCGCCGTGCGCCGCTACTTCCTGCGGATCCCGGACGCCACTTCCTTCTCCTACAACGTGTCGGTGGCGGATCCGGACGATGTGGCGCTGGTTCAGTTGTACGACCCGGACGGACGGCCCGCGACGGCGAACCCCGACAGTATCGTCCTGGTGTACGGGAAGACCGCTTCGACGAGCGTGCTCGTTCCTGCCGAAGACGTGCGCGCCGGCGTGTACGAGCTCGACGTGGTCAACCAGGGAACGACCCGCGCGACGGTGTCGGTGCGAGCCCAGCAGGCGCCGGTGGCGCTGGTCCCGCGTGCCGACGGGTCGATCGAGGTGACGAATGTCGGTGACGGCACGGCGATCGTGAGTGCGCTCCCGTCACTGGCCGGCGCCGAGCGGCGCGTCGACGTCGCGGGGCGCGGCGCTGCCGCCGAGAGTGTATGGGTCAGCGTGCCGGAGTGGGCCTCGCGGGCCGAAGTGCTGGTCGAGATGCCGCGGCCGCAGTGGGAGCTGTTCACCGACTTCGGTTTGACGGTCTCCGACTCGGGCAGTCAGCAGGTCGAGACGGCGCCGCTGAATTATGCGCGGGGCCGAGCGGCGTTCGACGTTCCGCCGGCGCTCGCCGGGCACGCCGTCCTGATCGAGCTGTATCCCGCCTTCGCGCGGCCCGACTCGGCGCCACCATGGCGTGCAACGGCGCGCGTCCGGTTTTTCACCGACTCGCTCGAGGCGGTAGGCGCGCCGCAGCCCCTCACCGTTGTGGCCGGCGGGCGGGCGGTCCTCCAGGGGGTGAGCGTCCCCGCGATGACGCTACCCGACGGCTTCGTGCCGCTCGTGGCGTGGCGCTTGTCGCCCAGCGGCGACGGACGGGGTGCACCGGCATTGGGATACCAGGAAGCCTCGCGGCCGTGAGCCGAGCGATCCGGATCGCGGCCGGGCAGGGGTTCTGGGGGGACTGGCTCGAGGCGCCGTGGCGCCAGGTCACCGGCGGCCCCATCGACTACCTGATGATGGACTATCTCGCCGAAGTCACCATGTCCATCATGCAGAAACAAAAGTCGCGCGACCCGCTGCTCGGCTACGCCAAGGACTTCGTGCCCTTGATGGAGCGGCTGCTGCCGGAGCTCGTGCGCCGTCGGGTGAAAGTGACGACCAACGCCGGCGGCGTGAATCCGCAGGCCTGTGCCGAGGCGGTGGCCCTCGTGGCTCGCCGGCTCGGCCTTGCGGGCAAGCTGAAAATCGGCGTCGTCTCGGGCGACGACCTCCTGGGGCGCGTCGATCAGCTGCTCGCCGGCGGGCACCCGCTCGCCAATCTCGATACCGGCCGGCCGCTGCGTGACGTGCGCGACCGGCTGCAATCGGTCAACGCCTACCTCGGCGCCGCCCCGATCGTCGAAGCGCTCAGTCGCGGAGCCGACATCGTCATCACGGGACGGGTTACCGATACCGGCCTCACCCTGGGGCCGATGATGCACGAATTCGGCTGGGCAGCGGACGCCTGGGATCTGCTCGCCGCGGGGACCGTCGCCGGGCACACCATCGAATGCGGGGCGCAATGCTCCGGCGGAAACTGCCTCATCGACTGGCAGCGCATTCCCGATCTCGCCAACGTCGGGTACCCGATCGTCGAAGCGTACGCCGACGGCACCTTCGAGATCACCAAACACCCGGGAACGGGTGGGCGCGTCAGTGTCGCCGGGGTCACGGAGCAGCTGGTGTACGAAATGGGAGACCCGCGCTCCTACATCACCCCCGACTGCGTCGCCGACTTCACTACGATCGAGCTGCGCCAGCGCGGCAAGGATCGGGTGCGGTTTTCCGGCATTCGCGGCCGCCCTGCGACCGACAAGCTGAAGGTCTCGGCCGCCTACTTCTATGGGTACAAGGCGGTGGGAACGCTGGTGTATGCGTGGCCCGATGCGCTGCAGAAGGCGCGCGCCGCCGACAAAGTACTGCGGCAACGGTTGGCCGATCTCGGCCTCGATTTCGAAACGATCCTCACGGAGTTTGTCGGGGTCGATGCGACGCATGGGCCGCTGGCCCTGCGCGAGCTCGAGCTCGGGGATGTTCCGGAAGTGCAGCTGCGTGTCGGGGTGCGGGCGTCGCAGCGCGATCCCGTGGAGCGGTTCACGCGCGAGATCGCGCCGCTGATTCTCAACGGTCCGCCCAGCGTGACCGGGTTTGCCGGAGGGCGCCCCAAGCCGGAAGAAATCGTGGCCTACTGGCCCGCGCTGCTGGACAAGACCGAGGTACAGGCATGCGTCGATCTCGTCCGCGTGTGAAGCCCGCCCGCCGCCGGCGGACGGTGCGCCTCGTCGATCTGGCGCACGCCCGTTCCGGCGACAAGGGCGACACCGCCAACGTCGGCCTGATCGCGCGGCGCCTGGAAGACTATCCGGTCCTCGTGCGTCACGTGACGGCCGCGCGGGTCGCGCGGCACTTCCGAGGGATGATCACAGGTCCCGTGGAGCGCTTCGAGCTCCCCAATCTGCGGGCGCTCAACTTCCTGTTGCACGGCGCGCTCGACGGCGGCGGGACGATTTCGCTCAAGACGGACGCGCAGGGCAAGGTGTTTTCGACGGCCCTGCTCAGAATGGAAATCGAGGTGGACTGGTGACGGAGCGGATCACGGCCGCGCTGGAGGGCGGCGTGTTGACCGGGGTGCTCAACCGGCCGGAGAAGCGGAACGCCATCGACACGGCGATGATCGATGAGCTCGCGGCGCTGCTCGAGCGCGCCGAGCTCGAAACGGCGGTCCGTGTGGTGGTGTTGCGTGGGGCCGGCAAGGACTTCTGCGCCGGCATGGATCTCGAGGAGCTGCTCCAGTCCGCGGAGCGGACTGTCGAGGAGAATCGCGCCGCCGCACTCCGCTTCGGCGGGCTGTTTCTGCAAATGCGGGCGCTGGCGAAGCCGCTAGTTGCCGTGGTGCACGGGCGTGCGCTGGCCGGTGGCTGCGGCCTGGCGACGGCGTGCGATCTGGTGCTCGCCACCGAATCGGCTCAATTTGGGTATCCCGAGGTGCAACGGGGCTTCGTGCCGGCGCTCGTGATGAACATGCTGCGTCGCTCGGTCGGGGAGAAAGCCGCGTTCGATCTGGCGGCCACCGGCCGACTGCTCTCGGCACGCGAAGCCGAGCGGGCGGGACTCGTGTCGCGGGTATGGCCGGATGCCCAGTTTGAGGCAGAAGCCGAACAGACGATTCGCACCATTTCGGGGCTGAGCGCCACCGCTCTGGCGCTTACTAAGCAGCAGCTGTATCGGCTCGATGGTGTTGGATTCGAGGAAGGGATGCGCCTGTCGGCAGATGTTAACGCCGTCAGCCGCACCACGCCTGATTTTCGTTCGGCGATCGCCGCCTTCCTCAAGAAATAGCTCGCGCCTTCCCACCGATCGATCAACCAAGTCCCCCCGCCATCCTGAGCGGCGCGCAACTTGCGGCATATTGGACCTCGGGCCCGAGATGCATAGCTCGGAAGGGTGCTCGAAGCCCTGAATTGGTGCACATTCACTCCTACTAGAAGCGCGTCGCCACACAACGGTTTGGCCTGGAAGCGGAGGGGGTATGTTGTCCACCGTCTCAAGTGTCGCGCTACCGGTAGTCGGGGTGGTGCTCCTGGCGGCAGTCGTCGTCAGACTCCTGCTGCGAGACGTGCCGGCGGGCCAGATCCGTCTGGTCACGTGGTTCCAGGGCTCGAGCCGCTTGTATCGCGGGCCAGCGAAGTCCAAGGAGCTGGCATGGCTGACCACGAGCACGTTGATCTCGAGCACGCCGCTGACCGTTGATGTGGATCTCACCGACCAGACCGCCGACGCCGATGCTGCAGGAACGCGGCGACCGATCGAGGTTCGAGTGCTGGCGACCGCTATCGTGTCGGTTGGGGATGAAGAGACCATGATTCGAACGGCCGCGACCACCTTCTGCGCGAAATCCGAGACAGATCAGGCGGCGACGCTCCGCGATCTGCTCGGCGCCGCAGGGCGTCGGGCGCTCAATGCGCTGCGGCACGACGAGCTGTTTGCTGCGCCGCGGGCTGATGGCGCGCTCCAGGAAGCACCCGCAGGTCCGGCCGCCGAGGCGCATCCGTTCGCCGTTATGATGCGCAAAGCAAGCGCAGGCGACTTGGCGGATCTCGGACTCCTGCTCCGGTCGTTTCATATCCGGTCAGTGAGCTCACCGGTCGTCGAGGCGTTGCGACGCCAGGCGGCGGCAGAGGCTCAGGCGAGCGCCGACGTCGCCGTGACGGCGTTCGCCCGCCGCTCGCGCGAGGCGCAACTCGAAACGGACCGGGCCATTTCCGATCGCGAGCGGGAGCTGGAGCAGGCGCGCGCCGAAAATGCCAGTCTGGTTGCGCAAGCGAAGGCCAAGCAGCAGGAGATCGAGGCGCAGACCAACGCGCAACGCGTTCGCGCCGAAGCGTCGGCGGCCCAGGAGGCATTGCGGGGCGCGCAATTTGGTCTGGCGTTGGATGAAGCGCTGCGCATCACCAAGATCGCCGCCGCGCAAGCCGATGGATTCCGGAAGGTCAATGACACGATCCGCGAGGGCGGAGACAGCTATTTCCGGTACCGCCTCATCGAGATGCTGCCGAAGCTCACCCCAGCGATCGCACAGGCACTGACCAACGCTAATCTCGTCGGCTCGACGGGCTCGGGGAACGGAACGACGGTCGCAACCGACGGCGTGAGCGAGGTCATTCAAACCGCGCTCGCCGGGCAGTTGGCGTCGGTCGAAGGTATCATCGAGCCCCCCAACGATCGCCGTCCCAGTCGCGGCAACAACCGCGTCACGATTCGCAAGCGCCAGCAGGAGTAAACGGTCGCTCCGCGCAGCTAATCGTCATTCACCCGCAAGGCCTCCGCACGGTCAGCGTCCCCGCTTAGATTGCAGGTGCGAACCCGCGGCAATTCCCCGGGTTCGATAACCGAACACGACAGGCAGGACACGACCATGGCACAGTTGAATGTTTCCATGTACGACCCGCGGCTCGTACAGCCGATGCGCGAGGAACTGACGCGCATCGGATTCCAGGAGCTGCGGACGGCGGCGGAAGTCGACGCCGCGCTGGGTAGCGAGGCCGCCCCGACGCTCGTGGTGGTCAATTCCGTCTGCGGCTGCGCCGCGCGCAACGCCCGTCCCGCCGCGAGCATCGCGATTCAGCATTCCAAGCGGCCGGCGAGGTTGATGACGGTGTTCGCCGGTCAGGACGCGGAGGCGACGGCGCGGGCCCGCAGCTACTTCACGGGCTACGCGCCGTCGTCGCCGCAGATCGCCCTCTTGAAGGACGGCAAGCCGGTGTTCATGCTGGAGCGCCGCAACATCGAGGGCCGGTCGGCGACCGACATCGCCGCCGATCTGGTGGACGCGTTTGAGCGATTCTGCTGACGCGCACCTGCCGGACGAGGCGCCCAAGCGGCTCATTGTGGTCGGGGACCGGGTGCTGATTGTCCCCGAGGCCGGCGAAGAGCGCACCAACGTCGGTCTCTACCTGCCGGCCACTGCGGTCGAGGCCCGGCAAGTACAGGGCGGCCGCATCGTCGCGACGGGGCCCGGGACTCCGATGACCGAGCCCACCAGCATGGACGACGAGCCGTGGAAGATCCGCGGCCCCGACGTGAAGTACCTGCCGATGCAGGCCGACGTGGGGGACTACGCGCTGTTCTTTCGGAAGGCGGCCGTCGAGCTGACGTTCGAAGGCAAGGTCTATCTCGTGGTCCCGCAGGCGGCGATCCTCGTGCTGGTGCGCAAGGAGGCCGCCGAGCCGGAGTAAAGGGATGCGGCTCGCGTAAAAGCGACCCCGGTTTTTCCGCCGGGGTCGTTTTCTTTGGCGGCTGTGAACGGACCTCCCTCGGGTCTCTATCAGGCCCGTACCGTCCTCGCCGAGAGCTTCGGATACGCGAGCTTCCGCGCGGCTCAGCTGCGGGTGCTCCAGCCGCTGCTCGCGGGGCGCCACGTCCTCGCCGTGCTGCCGACCGGGGCGGGGAAGTCGCTCTGCTATCAAGTCCCGGCACTGCTCGCGGGTGGGCTCACGATCGTCGTCTCGCCGCTCATTTCGCTGATGCAGGACCAG
>DATFSB010000237.1:0-9600 GCA_035262825.1 Gemmatimonadales bacterium
GGCGACAAGTGCGGCGCGCACACGTTCCCGTATCTCGAGATCCGCAATACCTCCGCAAAGGTGGAGCACGAGGCGTCCACGTCGAAGATTGGCGAAGATCAGATCTTCTACTGCCGCCAGCGGGGTCTGACGACCGAAGACGCCGTGTCGATGATCGTCAACGGTTTCTGTAAGGAGGTTTTCAAGGAGCTCCCCATGGAATTCGCCGTGGAAGCCCAGAACCTCCTGGGCATCAGCCTCGAGGGGAGCGTCGGATGAACCGGATCCCGGATCCCGGGGCCCGGGCCCCGTTGCTCGAAATCAAAGACCTCCACTCCACCGTCGAGGGCAACGAGATCCTCAAGGGCGTCGACCTCACCGTTCGCGCCGGTGAAGTCCACGCCATCATGGGGCCGAACGGTTCGGGCAAGAGCACGCTGGCGCAACTGCTCGCCGGTCACCCCGCGTACACGATCACATCGGGCTCCGTGAAGTTCGAAGGCAAAGACCTGTTCGAGCTCGACCCCGAAGAACGGGCGCGCGAGGGGCTGTTCCTCGCGTTCCAGTATCCGGTGGCGATCCGCGGCATCACGAACAGCTACTTCCTGCGATCAGCGGTGAACGCGATCCGCAAACACAAAGGGCTCCCCGAGCTCGATCCCCTCGACTTCCTCCAGGTGCTCGAGGACAAGCTCAAGGCGATCGGCTGGGACGACAGCTTCATGAACCGGGCGGTGAACGAAGGATTCTCCGGCGGCGAGAAGAAGCGCAATGAGATTCTGCAGCTCGCGGTGCTCGAACCGCGGCTCGCGATTCTCGACGAGACCGATTCGGGGCTCGACATCGACGCCTTGAAGACGGTCGCGGCGGCGGTGAACGCGCTGCGATCGAAGGATCGCGCGTTCGTCGTCGTCACACATTACCAGCGCCTGCTCAATTACATCGTCCCCGACTTCGTGCACGTGCTCGCCGAGGGGCGCATCGTGCGCTCCGGCGGCAAGGAGCTGGCGTTGACGCTCGAGGAAAAGGGCTACGCTGGAGCCGGAGTGGGAGCGTGACGGCGCACTTCGTCGGTGCGTACGAAGCGTTTGCGGCAAACGGCGCTGCGGGCGCCCCACCCTGGCTGAAGGAGATGCGGGAGCGGGCGATCGCCCGCTTCGCCGAGGTGGGATTCCCCACGACGCGCCTCGAGCAGTGGCGCTTCACCAATGTGCAGCCGATCCGCGAGACACCGTTCGAGCTGCACCGGTCGAGTTGGGAGCTCGATCCCGTCCCCGCGGGGGTCACGGTATCGACACTGAGCGCTACGGTCGCTACGGCGCCGGACTTCCTGCAGGCGCACCTCGGCCGCTACGCCAACGTCGCGACGAGCCCCTTCACCGCGCTGTCGACCGCGTTTCTCGCCGACGGCATCGTGATTCGCGTCGCGGCTCGGACGGTCGTGCCCGAACCGATCCGCGTGCGCTGCGTCATTCCCCGCGCCGCGCGGCCGATGACACACCCGCGCCTGTTGATCGTCCTGGAGCGCGAAGCGCAGGCGAAAATCGTCGAAGCGTACGAGGGAGATGCGAGGGGCGTGTCGTTCACCAATTCCGTCACCGAGGTAGTGCTGGAGGAGGCGGCGCAGCTCGATCTCTGCCGCGAGCAGCGCGAGGGCGCGCAGAGCAATCACGTCGCGGCGTCGCACTTCCATCAGGCGAGGGATTCGCGGCTCGTCTTCACGACGGTCGCCCTCGGCGCGGGGCTGGTGCGCCACGACATCCACGGTGTGCTCGACGGCGCCAACGCCTATCTGATTCTCAACGGCCTGTCCGTGCTGGGCGGCCACCAGCACGTCGATCACCACACCACGATCGATCATGCCAAGCCGCATTGCGAGAGCCATGAGTACTTCAACGGCGTGTTCGACGGCGAGTCGCACGGCGTCTTTAACGGCCGCATCATCGTGCGCCCCGGAGCGCAACGCACCGACTCGAAGCAGACCAACAACAACCTGCTGCTGTCGCACGCGGCCCGCGCCGACAGCCAGCCGCAGCTCGAGATCTACGCCGACGATGTGAAGTGCACCCACGGCTCGACGGTCGGTCCGCTCGATCCCACGGCGCTCTTCTACCTGCGCAGCCGCGGCCTCGGCGCCGAGGAGGCGCGTGGGCTGCTCACCTACGGGTTCGGCGCCGAGATCCTCGATCGCATCGCGGTTCCGGGCGCGCGCGCGCGGCTGGACAGCGAGATCAGGGCACGACTCGGCGTCCCGGACATAACTCTGGGTGCGGCATGAGCGTCGCGACTGAAGTCGCGGCTCGGCTGCTGCCGCTAAAGCGGCTTCAGCCGGTGCAGCCGAGTCGCGGCTTCAGCCGTGAGACCGGGAGCGACGCGTGACGATCGCCCGACACGCGCCGCACGCGGTTCCCCGCCCGGCGTTCGACGTAGACGAGGTACGGCGCGATTTTCCGCTTCTCCAGACCACGGCGCGTGGCAAGCCGCTCGTCTACCTCGACAACGCCGCCACGAGCCAGAAGCCGCATTCCGTGATCGCGCGGACTGAGCGGTACTACGCTGCGGAGAACGCGAACGTGCATCGCGGTGTGTATCAGCTGAGCGAGCACGCAACGGCAGCCTATGAAGACGCGCGAGAGAAGGCGCGCGGCTTCCTCAACGCCGCGTCGGCGCGCGAGATCGTGTTCGTTCGCGGTACCACCGAGGCGATCAACCTCGTCGCATCGAGTTTCGGCCACACGGCGCTGCAGGCCGGAGACGAGGTACTCATCACGGCGATGGAGCACCACTCGAACATCGTTCCCTGGCAGCTGATCTGCGCCGAGCGCGGCGCGGTGCTGCGCGTCGCGCCCATGAACTCGAAGGGCGAGCTCCTGATGGACGAGTTCGCCCGACTGCTCGGTCCCAGGACGAAGCTCGTTGCCGTGGCGCATGTCTCGAACTCGCTCGGCACGATCAACCCGGTCGCCGAGATCGTGCGGCTGTCGCACGCAGAGGGAGCGGCGGTTCTCGTGGACGGCGCCCAGGCGGCACCGCACGGGCCGGTCGACGTGCGCGCGCTGGGAGTCGATTTCTACACGGTATCGGGTCACAAGATGTTCGGACCAACGGGCATCGGGCTGCTGTACGGCACGAGCGCGCGGCTCGAGGCGCTGCCTCCCTATCAGGGTGGCGGCGACATGATCAAGACGGTGACCTTCGCGAAGACGACGTACGCCGAGCCGCCGGCGAAATTCGAGGCCGGCACGCCGAACATCGCGGGCGCCGTCGGCCTTGGCGCCGCGATCGACTATCTGCGCGGGCTCGACTGGGACGCCGTCCGGGCGCACGAGCGCGATCTGCTGTCCTATGCGACCGGGCGGCTCGGTGCCCTGCCCGAGGTGACGCTCGTCGGCACGGCGGCGCACAAGGCGAGCGTCGTGTCGTTCACGGTCCGCGGGGTGCATGCGCACGACGTCGGCACGATCGTGGATCAGGAGGGCGTGGCGATCCGCACCGGCCATCACTGTACCCAGCCGGTGATGGATTTCTTCGGCGTTCCGGCCACCGCTCGTGCTTCCTTCGCCTTCTACAATACGCGGGCTGACGTCGACGCTCTGGTGAGCGCCGTTCAGAAAGTGACCAGGGTGTTCGCGGCATGACGGACCTCAGCGATCTCTTCCAGCAGATCATCGTCGAGCACAACCACTCTCCCCGCAATTTCAAGAAGCTGGTGCACCCGACGCGCGAGGCCGATGGCGCCAATCCACTGTGCGGCGACGAGATCAAGCTCGAGGTCGAGCTCGCGGGCGACCGGATCGCCGACATTGGGTTTCAGGGATCGGGCTGCGCGATATCCCAGGCGTCGGCCTCGTTGCTCACCGGTGCCGTGCAGGGGAAATCCACCGCCGAGGCTCAGGAGCTGTTTCGTCAGGTTCATGCAATGCTGACATCCGCTCCCGGAACACCCCTGGACACGGCGAAGCTCGGCAAGCTCGCCGCGCTTGCCGGCGTCCGGCAATTCCCCGTCCGAGTAAAGTGCGCCAGTCTGCCGTGGCACACGTTGCGTGCCGCACTCGAGTCCGCTGCGGAGCCGGTGACGACCGAGTAGTTTTCCCCGCCGAAACCTGGTGGCGTCCGATCCGTTTCCTTCACCGGGGCCTATGACCACATCTATTCTCGTCGTCGACCGCGTCACCAAGCGGTTCTCCGGCCACACGGCCGTCGACGGGCTTTCGCTCGACGTGCCGCCCGGTGTGATCTTCGGCCTCCTGGGGCCGAACGGCGCCGGCAAGACGACGACGATCCGCATGATCATGAACATCACGGTCCCCGACGAAGGGAATGTGCGGTTGTTCAACGGCTCGGGGACCGCGCGCGACAATGCGTATCGCATTGGGTTCCTCCCGGAGGAACGGGGATTGTATCCCAAAATGCGAGTACTCGACGTTCTGCTGTTTCTGGCCGAGATGCGCGGGATGGACCGACGCACCGCACGGTCGCAGGCGCTCGAATGGCTGGAACGCCTGGGTCTCTCGGATTGGCAGTCGCGCAGGGTGTCCGAGCTCTCCAAAGGAATGCAGCAGAAAGTGCAGTTCGCCTCCGCGCTGTTGCACGATCCGGACCTCGTGATCTTCGATGAGCCGTTCTCGGGACTCGACCCGGTCAACGCCGAGGTCATGCGCGAGACCGTGCTCGACTTGCGGCGTCGCGGGAAGACTATCCTGTTCTCGACGCAAATCATGGAGCACGCCGAGAAGCTGTGCGATCATATCTGCATCATCGCGCGGGGGAAGAAGCTCGTGGACGATTCGTTGACCCAGGTCAAGGAGTCCTACAGCGGCCGCCACCTCATCGTCGCGTTCGACGGCAGTCAGGGAGGCGCCGCCGCGGTGTTCGCCGACCGGCGGCTGGTCGCGGGCCTGCAGGACTTCGGGGCCTATGCGGAAGTCGAGCTGGCGCAGGGCGCGGATGCCCAGGATGTCCTGAAATCGCTGGTGAGCTCCGGGGCGCGGCTGTCCCGCTTCGAGCTCGCCGCACCCTCGTTGCACACGATCTTCGTCGGCCTCGTCGGTCCGGATGCCGCCAGGCCGGGCGCGGTGACCCGTGCGTAAGATCCTGGCGGTCGTGCGACGGGAATTCGTCGAGCGGGTGAGAACCAAGTGGTTCTGGATCGGGACGGTGCTGGGTCCGTTGTTCTTCGGCGGGATGATCCTGGTGCGACTCCTCAATGGGGAACACTCCGGGGTGGAGCGGCGCGTGGCCGTCATCGACCAAACGACGGGCGGAACCGGCGCCCGCCTGGTTGACGGCCTCAGCGCCAGTCTGGAGCGGTTTCACTTCGTCAGAGTTCCATCCTCCCCCCGGGTAGTGGATTCTCTGACGAAGGTCGTCATCGCGAAGGATCTCGACGGCTTCCTGCTGGTCTCGGACAGCACGCTCGACGACGGGTCCGTCGAGTATCGCGGCTCGAACGTCTCCTCGCTCGCCGACATGGAAGAGCTGCGTTCGACGCTCGGCCGGCAGGTCTTCGCGGTCCGGCTGGAGCGACACGGCATTGATCCGGCGGTGGTGCGGGACGCGGAGCTGACCGTTGCGATGTCGACGCACAAAATCCGCGGCACCAAAGTGACCGGGGAGAGCGGAGAGCAGGCGTTCACCCTGTCGTTCGCCATGGCCATCATCCTGTTCCTGGCGATCGTGCTCTACGGGGTCAACGTGATGAGCTCGGTGCTGGAAGAGAAGACGACGCGGATCGTCGAGGTGCTCGTCAGCTCGCTGCGGCCGTTTCAGCTCATGCTGGGCAAAGTCCTCGGGGCCGGAGCCGTCGGCATCGTGCAGTTGACGGTGTGGCTGCTCTCGGTAAAGGTCCTCGCCGGACAGCAGGAGCGGCTCGCGACCTGGGTGGGCGTCGACCGCGGCGGTGCTCAGGCGCCGGCATTGGTGTTACCGCAGGTGCCCGCCGCGACCATGGCCGTGTTCGTCGTCTACTTCCTGCTGGGCTATTTCCTCTACGCGTCGGTTTTCGCCGCCGTCGGTGCCATCTCCGGAAGCGAGCAGGAGGCGCGGCAGGCGCAGACGCCGGTGACGCTGCTGCTGATGGTCCCGTACCTGTCGGTGTTCGCGATCCTCAACGACCCCAACAGCATATCGGCGCGGTGGTTCACGTTCGTCCCCTTCTGGTCTCCCGTGGCGGCACCGGTTCGCTGGTCGGCAGCTCCGATCCCCGTGGGGGAGCTCACCACCTCGATCCTGATCTTGCTGCTGTCAGTCCTGCTCGTGACCTGGGTCGCGGCCCGGATCTACCGGGTCGGCATCCTGATGACGGGGAAGCGTCCCAGCGTGCGGGAAATCATCCGCTGGGTCCGCGCGGGCTAGCGCATCGGGGACGCGGGCCGTCGGACGAGGAACGAGTCCGCCACAACGCTGTCTCCCCGTGCGAGCGCCGCTCGCGCTTCGAACTCATAATAGAACGGACACCGGTCGCAGATCCTCTCGAGGTCTGACAGCAGGGAGTCGGCCAGCCGCGGCCGGTGCAGCGCAAACGCCACATCCGCTCCGAGGGTGAGCAGCTTCGGCGCCCCCGTCGTTCTGGCTGCCGCGATTCGAAAGTCGTCGAGGGCGTCCGCCGCCTGGTGCTGCGCGAGCGCGGTGCTGACGATCCACATCGGTCCGACGTACGAGCGTGGGGAGTCTTCCTGAACGCTTTTCAGGACCGTGAGGGAATTCTTCCAGACGGGAACGCGTGTCGCGGTGCGCACACCACCGGCAACGAGGATCACCGCTAGGACAGCGGCGAGTCGCCAGCCGCGCAGAACCGAGAGCGCATCGCCGAGCGCGATCGCCAAGCCGGCCGAAGGCAGGTAGAGCGTTCGCTCCGCCACGAGGACCCCAGTGGGAAAAAGAAGATTGGCCACCGGGAGGAGGGCGATCGCCATCCAGCAGAGTCCGAAGGTGATCAGCCGCCTGTCGCGTCGCCACGACAGGAAGAGGAGCCCTGCCCAGAGCAGGAGGCACAGCGCCCCGAGGACGAAACGGGGGTCAGCAGGTGTCGTCACCAGAGTGCGCTCAGCGGGGGAATAGTCGGCGCGAAGAGTCAGGGGGAACAGCAGCAGCCTCGTGAAGTCGGCGAAGGAGGCGATCGCCGTCATGCGGGCGTTTGCGAAGCCTGCTCCCACGAAGACCGGCGCCACGAACACCTGATCGGAATAGGCATGTAACAGCGTCCATCGCACGACGCCGTACGCGATCGCTACACCTGCCCAGCCGGCGACGTACGCACCCACACGCCGTCCAGTCGGCCGTATCCCGATGCCCGTCAGCCATCCCACGACGATCAATGCCGGAGCGACCGCTGCGGATTCCTTACTCAAGAGTCCCAGCGCGCATGCAATCAGGCTCCACCCCAGCCTGTCGTGTTGCAGCGCCACATACACCGACACCATTGCGAACGTCGCCGCCATCAATTCGGCGCGACCGACGAGATTGGCCACCGCTTCTACATGAACGGGGTGCACCGCGAACACCCCTCCGGCCAGCAGCGCCGCGGCGTGCGATCCCGACCACCGTCTCGTGAGCACCGCGACGGTCACACTGGCTGCTGCGTGCCAGAGTACGTTGACCAAGTGCAGCCAGATCAGCTCACCGGTTTGCCAATCGAAAGCGAATGAAGCCAGGACGAGCGGGCGGTACATCGCGGCCCCGCTGGCCGGCGGCCAATAGGGCTCACGGAAGGCGGCGAGAATTCCCGACCAGTGATGGACGACCGGGTTCGTGGCAATGATGGGTACGTCGTCGAGAGCGAACCCGTGGCCAAGCGCACCGAGGTAGGCCAAAAGGGCCCCGGCCGCTATGCTGAGGTAGAGACGAGCTGAATTGGTCATTCGTCGTGTCGTGTCGGTACTCTGTGGCACACGAGATACGTAACGCCACCAGGTTTTTCCAGAATCGCCGGTTTCGCTGTGCTCGCGTTTTCTGCCATGCAATCCGCAAGACTAATTACCACAACGTCTTAGTTTGTTTCGCAACCGTTGCAAACGTGCGCCGTTACCTTTTTCTGGCGCGGTATTCACGCATCACCTCCGTCGCAGCGATACAGCGACTGCGGCACGAGAGCCACGGTCGCACCGAAGAAACCCCCAAAGCAAATCGGTTCCCAGTTCAGCCTCCCGACAGGCGTAACCGTGGCGGTTTGTGCTCAAGTGCAGAGTCGCCGCCCACTTGAGCAGGGGGGTGCGGCCCGTGGGAACGGCGGTTGCGTTGACCCACCGCCACGGATGGCGCTCGTCATCCCGAGTGCTCGTGGCGGTACACGGGCTTACCACCGTTGGGCCCTCGGGCCCGGGAGGATTCGATGAAGCAGCTGTGGCAGCGTCTCTGGAGCGATCAGTCGGGGCAGGGCATGGTCGAGTACGCACTGATCGTAGGGTTGGTGGCTGTTGGTCTGATCGCGGTGTTCCTTTTCCTCCGCAACAGCACGGGGAATGTGTTGAACACGGCGGCCGACTCTCTCCAGAACACGCCTGCGACGCCGTACGCCACTCACTGAGTGGCGGTAGGAGGCTGGGGGGTGAGCCGGACCCGAAATCCGGCTCCCCAGCTTTCGACCGGTGCTCGTCGCAAACCTATGTCGATCTTCGCAACGCTCGCGCTCCTGGCGGTCATCGGGCCCGCGTGCTGGTTCGACATCCGCGAGCGCCGGATCCCGAATGTCGTGACGCTCGCGGGATTAGTCGCGGGCTTGATGCTGCGGTTGTCGACTGGCGTGGGCCCCATGCTCGATGGTCTGGTGGCCGCCGGTCTGGCGCTCCTGGTCGGGCTGATGCCGTTCGTCCTCGGAATTCTGGGAGGCGGAGACGTGAAACTGCTCGCGGCTGTCGCAGCCTTCATGGGGACGAATCGCCTCTTCGGGGCGCTGCTCGTGATTGCAGCTGTGGGTGGTGTGCTGGGGTTGATGGAGGCGGTGCGGCGGCGCGCCTTGATCCGCACGCTGGGCAGCACGCTGACCATCGGCAAACAACTGGCGCTGTTCGGTCGCGCCGCGCCGACACTCGAGTCGCCCGGCGCAATGTCGATTCCCTATGGTGTGGCGATCGCCGTCGGATCGTTGACGTGGTGGTTCCTGGGAGGAGCAACGCTGTGAACACGTTCCAATCAGTAGTGCGGCGTCTCGGCCGCGACACGCGCGGCCAGGCGATGGTCGAATTCGCGATCGTGTCGCTCTTGCTCTTGACGATCATGATCTCGGTGTTCGAGTTCGGGCGCGCGTGGAACATCTATCACGCGGAGACCGACGCGGCCCGGTTGGGTGCGCGCAGCGCGGCGGTGGCTGACCCGACGACGACGCAGGACTCCGTCTACTCGATCGTCCGGCGGGCGCTGGCTCGTGATGCGATCGACACGAACGCGGTCACGATCTCGCTGAGCGGTTGGCGGACCGGCCAGGGAACCCCGGTCACCGTAGCACTTCAGGTTCCTTACACGTTCGTATTCCTGCGGCCGTTCATGCATTGGACTAATGCACAGGCCGCCATCACGCTGCGCTCCACGTTCGTGATGCGCAACGAATGATTCCGGCACTCGAGTTGTCGAGGAGGTCGTGGTGAAGCAACGTCGACTGTGGGTCATCCTGCTGCTCGCGCTGGT
>DATFSB010000238.1:0-9759 GCA_035262825.1 Gemmatimonadales bacterium
TTCAATTTCGATTTCGCGCACTACGAGATGGCGGGAGTGATCTGGGTGATCGGCTGGTGCATGATCATCCTGGCGGGACTCGTGCGCCTGCCGCTCGGCGTGGTGGGAACGCTCGGGATCGTCATCATCGCGGGGCACAATCTGCTCGACTCCTACGTCTATCCGACGCTGATCCCGTCGCTCGGCCATGATCTCGGTTCGGCGCTCTGGAAAATCTTCTACGTCGGGTTCTACGCCGGGCCGATCTCCTTCGGCACCGATGGTCCCAATCTGATCGTGCTGTATGCGATCATCCCGTGGGTCGGCGTCATGGCGGCGGGGTACGCGTTCGGGAAAGTGCTCACGCTCGAGGCCGAGCGACGCACACGTTGGTGTCTGGCGATCGGGCTCACGGCGACCGCGCTGTTCCTCGTGCTGCGCGGCTTCAATCTCTACGGGGACCCGCGGCCCTGGAGCACGGCGGCACGCCCCGACGGGCCCCCACCGATGCCGGCCGTGCTGGCATTCCTGAACACGAACAAGTATCCGGCGTCGTTGCTGTTTCTGTTGATGACGCTCGGGCCCACGATCGCGCTGATACCGGTGCTCGAGCACGCGCGCGGAGCGGTGGCACGCTTCATTACCGTGTTCGGTCGTGTCCCGTTCTTCTATTACGTGCTGCACATTCCCCTGATCCACGCTCTGGCGATCGTGGTGTCGCTCGTGCGCACCGGTGCGGTCGATCCGTGGCTGTTTACGAATCACCCGATGGGGAATCCCCAGCCGCCGGACGGCTACACCTGGAGTCTCGCGCTGCTCTACCTCGTGTGGGCGCTGACAATTGCGATCCTGTATCCGGCGTGTCGCCGGTTCGCCGAGCGCAAAGCGAAAGGGGGAGAATGGTGGCTCCGCTATCTCTGACTCTAGGGGGTGGTCGGTGAAAGGATCTCCGGCAGCTGCGAGACCGGTACGAGCTCGAAGCGGAAGATCGCCGTCGGAGTGCCACTAAAGGACGCTCCCCATCCTTCGACGTCGAACGCGTACAGGGTTCGCGTGGCGCGATGGATCGCGAGGCCCACCTGTCCGCAAGGCCAGAATGCGCACGCAGCGTTGGCTGGGGGTCGTACGCGGCCGAGGAAACGTAGAGTGTGGCGATCGAACACCTCGATCACCGGTTGCGCGCCACCGGCAACCAGGTTGGCCAGTCGCACGCCGTACAGCCACGGTGCATCGGGGTCGAGGACCATGTCCCACAGCTCTTGTTCCAGCGAGTCGTTCTGAACCAGCACGACTCCAGTCGCCGCGTCGACGGCGACCACGCGCGCCAAGGCACCGGCCGCGAACACGCTGGCTCCGGCCGCGTACAATGTGTCGCCGTCCAGCGAGAAGGCGGCTGCTTCCGCGCTCCAGAGCGGGAGCCGATACGCCAATGTGCCCGGCTCGGTGAGCAGCACGGGAACATGGAGGAGCCCGTTTCCCGTCGTGAGTACGACGGCGCGGGACCGATCCGGTGACAGGATCGCACGTTCCCCCTCCTCCAGCTGTTCGTTGAGTGTGACCTGTCCCGAGTGGAAGATCGTGAGGAGGTGATGCTCGGTCTCCAGCCATGTGTCCGGAGCCAGGTGCGCCCACAGCCGATCCGCGGCATTGGTGTACGGCACACTGTCGATCGCAAGGACGGTGGGCGCGAATTGCCACGCCCTCGGTTTGCCGCAGGTCGAAATCGCAACGAGGCTTTGGGCAACGACGATACTGTCGCGAAAAGACGGCCCAGGCGATATCGCACAGGCGGCGGAATGCGCCACGGGGAGATCCACAGCCGACCCGGCGGACAGATCGAGGCGAACCAGATTGCTCTCCGACGCGGCGATCATGACGGGCGATCCGGGCGACGTGGGGATCGGCCATCCGGTCAGTGGGACGGTCTCGGTCCGGCCGGTGAACCCCACGAGTGTGACGGTCCCGATACGCGCGGCGCCGCGATACTGGAGGCGAAGCTGAAAATCGCCGCTCGTATCGGGAAGGTCCGCACTGACCGTTGAGTCGTTGTCCCGTGCCGCGGTGAGCACCAACGTATCGAGACGGATGTCCGGAAGATCGGTGCGAGCCCGGAACGCGCTCGACACCAGCACCAGCTTGCCGGCGGGCCAGGCGATGGGATCGGCCACCCGGACTGCGACACTGTCCGGGAGCGTGTCCGACGGCATTGTACTGCAGCTGAGGAGAAGCGGAGACAGCAGGGCGAACCGTCGCGGGAACGCGCGGAGGAGTGAGGCGACCATGGTCCTATTCTCAACCTACGACTCCGGCTCCGCAGGCGACAGCGGTCCCGTGGGCGCATGAGCTTTCCCAGGGCGGACATCCGGGACGAATTCATTCGGGCGGCGACGTGGCACGGCGCCCTGGATCGCGCCGAGGCCCTTCTGGCCGAGCATCCCGGCCTGCGTAGCTCGGACATCCACATCGCCGCGATCCTGGGTGACGAAGCGGCGGTACGGCAGTACATCCTCCGGGAACCGTCGAGCGTGACCACCAAGAGCCCGCCCTACGGTGGCGACGCGCTCAACTACCTCGGCCTCTCCAAGTATCTCCGGCTCCATCCGGATCGCACGGCAGACTTCGTGCGGACGGCGACGGTCCTGCTCGACGCGGGCGCTCCGGCCCACACAGGATTCTGGACCACAGGACAGTTCCCGGAGTTCGAAACCGCGCTGTACGGCGCGGCAGGTGTCGCGCACAATGAGGCGCTCACCCGGCTGCTGATCGAGCGCGGGGCCGATCCGAACGACGAGGATACCGTCTACCACGCTCCTGAAGGCGACGACCTCGGGGCGCTGCGGGTGCTCGTCGAGACCGGGAAAGTGACGCCGCAGAACCTCTCGCTCATGCTGGTGCGCAAACACGACTGGCATGACTACGAGGGAGTGAAGTACCTGCTCGAGCACGGCGCCGATCCCAACCTCACGCGCGGTCGCGGCTGGCATCCGCTGCACCATGCGCTGGCGCGCGACAACGGGTTGAACATCATCGAGCTGCTGCTCGATCATCGTGCCGATCCCACGATTCGCGATGAGGGGACATCGGCAATCGAGCTGGCGGCGCGCCGGGGACGGGGGGATGTCCTCGAGACATTCGTGCGGCGGGGGATTGCGCTCGACGTGAGGGGCGTCGACCGCCTCATCGCCGCTTGCGCGATGGACGACGGGGCGAAGGTGCGGGAGCTGGTTGCGAGCGAGCCGCAGCTCGTGGCCGAGCTCCTCGGACAGGGAAGCACGCTGCTGGCGGAATTCACCGGGACGTGGAACACCGCCGGGGTGCGCCATCTCCTCGACCTCGGCGTGCCGGTCGACTCGTTGTACAAAGGAGACGGCTACTTCAACCTTGCCCCTAACAGCACCGCGTTGCATGTCGCCGCGTGGAAGCTCCGCGCCGATCTCGTAGCGTTGCTGCTCGAACGCGGCGCCGCGGTGAATGCGCGCGACGACAAAGAGCGCACGCCACTGATGCTCGCCGTGAAGGCGTGCGTCGACTCGTACTGGAGTGAGCGCCGCACACCGGAGCCGGCCCGGTTGCTCCTCGAGGCCGGGGCGTCCCGGGACGGGATCCCGTTTCCCTCGGGCTATCAGGCGGTCGACGATCTGCTGCGGCCATGAAGGGCGACGCGCTGTTTCAACAGGCGGTGTCCGCCATCGACGCGGGGGACGTGGCGCTACTCGAACGCCTGTTGGCTGCTCACCCCGAGCTGGTGCGTGAACGGCTCGAGCGACCGGGGCGCTGGCTCCTCGAGAAGATCGGTCGGGCCGCCAAGGGCTTCTTCAAGCGTCCCTATCTGCTCTGGTTCGTCGCCGAGGATCCGGTGCGCAACGGCCGGCTGCCGGGGAACATCGCCGCGATAGCGGCCGCGATCATCGCGGCGGCGCGGCGCGAGGGGGTGCGGTCGCTGCAGCAGCAGCTCGACTACGCGCTGCGGCTCGTCGCCTGGTCGTGGATCGCGCGCGAGTGCGGAGTGCAGATCGCGCTCATCGACGTCCTGGTGGATGCAGGAGCTGTTCCCGGACGTACCGCCGATGACGCCCTGGTGAACCACCACTTCGCCGCCGCTGCCCATCTCGTGGCGCGCGGCGGGACACTGACGCTGGCGACGGCGCTCAGTCTCGAGCGCTGGGATGACGCACGGCGGCTAATCCCTGTGACGAGTCCCCAGGACAAACAGTTCGCGTTTATTCTGACTGCGCTCAATGGCCGCGCCGCGGGACTGCGGCTCATGCTCGACGCCGGCGTCGAGCTGAACGGGGTGAGCCAGGATCTCTACGCGCACGCACCGGCGCTGCATCACGCCGTGTGGTCCGGATCGCTCGACGCCGTCAAGGTTCTGGTGGAAGCCGGAGCCGACATTCACCGCAAGGACTCGGCCGAAGACGCCACGCCGCTCGGCTGGGCGGAGTACGCCGCCCGCGAGCACGCGCGCACACCGGAGGATGCGCAGCGCTACCGCGAGATCGTTGCGTATCTCCAGACCCGGGGGTAAGCTTGGCCTCGCGTACCAGGACGCACCCCGTCCGCGGGAAGGGCCGAGCCCACCTGACGAGCCGTCGCAGGGACAACTCTCGATCTTCTTTCGGCCCGATGAGCGGACGCGGGCGATCAGTGAAAGGAGATCGTGTGTCCGATCCCATCGCCCGCCTCCCGGCGCGTCCGTCGCTCGAGCAACTCCGCAAACAGGCCAAGGAATTGAGCCGGTCGGCGGACATTCCACTGCACCAGGCGCAGCACGATCTCGCGCGCCGCTACGGGTTCGAGAGCTGGCCCAAGCTCCTCCACCACGTTGCCGCGATCGATGCAGCCGCCGCAGGGCGTTTTCGCGTCGACGAGGCGAGCAGTACGATCGAGGTGCGCGGTCCGATCGCGCCGGATCAGTGGGCCGTCGTGATCGACGTCATGCACGAGCGGGGAATCACCGGCTTGCGGTCCGGCGCCGTTACCGATGCGGCCCTCGAGCGAATCGCCACGGTAGAAGCCCTCACTCGGCTCGAGATCGAGGGGGAAGCAGTCACGGACGCCGGCCTGCGTCACCTGGCGCGACTCCCCGGCCTCCAGGAGCTCAATGTCGGCGGACCCAAGGCGCTGGTGACCGACGCCGGGCTCGAGGTGCTGCGTGACCTGAGGGGGCTGCGACGCTTCGTCTCGTGTTGGACGCCTCGGATCAGCGACGCGGGCGTGGCGAACCTGTCGTTCTGCGACGAGCTGGAGCACGTCAACCTGATGGGTACGCCCACGGGCGACGGCGCCATCAACGCGTTGCGCGGCAAGCGCCGGCTGCGGCATCTGAAGACCGGGCGACTCGTGACCGATGCCGGGGTTCCGCTGTTGCACGACTTCCCCGTGTTGAAAACCTGGCACGGCGGGGAAGGGGACCTCAGCCTGATGTCGTTCGACTCCGAGCCGAACCACCTCCTGCTAGATGGCCCCTTCACCGATCGCGGCCTCGCAAGCCTGCGCGGCCTCGACGGCCTCTACGGCGTGCACTTCTTCTGGCATGTGACTGGGATGACGGCGAACGGCCTCGAGGCCCTGGCCGATCTCCCGCACCTGGAGATGCTCGGTTGCGAAGGGACGCTGTGCAACGACCTCGCGATGCGGCAGATCGGCGGCCTGCCGGGGCTGCGGATGCTGATGGCGCAGGGCACGGTGGCCAGCGACGCCGGCTTCCAGGCGCTGGCGCGCTCGCGCACCATCGAATTCATCTGGGGGCGCGAGTGTCCCAATCTCACCGGCCCCGGGTTCCGGGCGCTCGCGGGGATGCCGGCGCTTCAAGGCCTGGGCGTGAGCTGCAAGATGGTGGACGACGCGTCGCTGGCCGCGCTGCCGGGCTTCCCGGCGCTCACGCAGCTGATGCCGATGGATGTGACCGACGACGGCTTCCGCCACGTCGGCCGCTGCGCCCAACTCGAAAAGCTGTGGTGCATGTACTGTCGCACGACCGGAGACGGCGCCACGGAGCACATCACGGGCCTGGCCCGTCTCAAGAGCTACTATGCCGGTCGCACGCTGATTACCGACGCCAGCCTCGAGCTCCTGGCGGCGATGAGCTCGCTCGAGGAGCTCGAGTTCTGGGAAACGGCGGGGATCACGAACGCCGGCATCGCCGCTCTCGCCCGGCTGCCTCGGCTCAAGCGCCTCGAGGTCGGCTCGACGCTCCACGTCACCCGCGACGCCTTCGCGACATTCCCTCCCGCCGTACACATCAGCTACTGGTGACCCCATGACCGCACGCATCGTCGCTCCCCTGAGTCGGCAGCTGAGCGTCGCCGACGTCGATCGCAGCATCGCGTTTTATCGGGACGTTCTGGGCTTCGAGGCTCGTCCCGCTCCCGCGGCGGAGGTCGTGTCGGGTCCGGCGCGGATTGCGCTCACCACCGCGGCGACGGCGAACGACTCGACCGGCGAGGCACGCCCGCGTGGGGCGGCGATTCTGTTCTTCGAGACCGATGACGTCCAGGGAATGCACCAGGAGGTTGTCGCGCGGGGCGGGAGCGCGAGCGAGCTCGAGCGGGTGAACTGGATCAAGATGCGGATGTTCCAGGTGCAGGACCCCGACGGCCACACGCTGTGGTTCGGGCAGTCGTTCGCGGAGCCCGACCGGCCGAAGGATCCGCAGCGCCAGCTCCACGAGGTGCTCCCCATGCTGCCGCTAAGCGACGTCGCCGCCGGCATCGCCCACTACCAGCAGGCGCTCGGGTTTCATATCAACTACGCTCAGGCCGACCTGGGCGTGATGTACCGGGACGATGTCACCCTGCTCCTGATCCAGCGCACCGCGCAGTATACCGGCATCGGGGCGTGCGAAGCGTATGTCACCGACGCCGACGCGCTGCACGCGGAGCTGATTGGACGCGGGGCCAATGTGCAGGGCACGCCGGTCAGCCATCCGTGGGGTCTGCGTGATTTCACAGTGCTCGATCTGGAGGGCAACCGCCTGGTATTCGCGCAGACGTTCGAATGACCGTAACGTTGCTCGACATGAATGCATTCTTCCTGGCGATCACCGTTGCGCTCACCATGCAACAGCCGGCGGTGCCGTCTCTGTCGGCGCCCTCGCCCGCGGACATCGCTCGCTGGCACCGCGAATCGCAGCGCGTCACGATCATCCGCGACGATTGGGGCATCGCCCACATTTACGGCAAGACCGACGCCGATGCGGTGTTCGGCATGGAGTACGCCCAGGCGGAAGACGACTTCAACCGCGTGGAGACGAACTACCTGAACGCCCTGGGGCGCCTGGCGGAAGCCGAGGGAGAGCGCGCCGTCTACCAGGATTTGCGGATGAAGCTCTTCATCGATCCCGATACGCTCAAAGCGCTGTACCGCACCAGTCCCGCGTGGTTGCGGCGCCTGATGGATGCCTTCGCCGACGGGCTCAACTACTACCTCTACAAGCACCCCGACGTGCGGCCGCGCGTCATCCGGCGATTCGAGCCGTGGATGGCGTTGAGCTTCACCGAAGGCAGCATCGGGGGCGACATCGAGAGCGTCGATCTACGGGAGCTGGCGGCGTTCTACGGCGACACCAGCGCGGCGGCGCGCGCCGCGGGTGACGGCGACGATCGCATCGCGGAGCCGTCGGGATCGAACGGCATCGCCATCGCGCCGCGGCTGACTCGCGACCACCACGCCCTGCTGTGGATCAACCCGCACACCTCGTTCTACTTCCGATCCGAGCTGCAGATGGTGAGCGACGAGGGGCTCGATGTCTACGGGGCGGCGACGTGGGGCCAGCTTTTCATCTACCAGGGGTTCAATCGCACCGCCGGGTGGATGCATACCTCGAGCGGCGTCGACAACATCGACGAATTTCTCGAAACCGTGGTGCAGCGTAACGGAAAGCACTTCTACCGGTTCGGCAGTACGGAGATGGCCGTCGCGACACGGACCGTGACCGTCCCGTATCGGACGCCCGGCGGAATGGAGCGCAGGACGTTCACCGTGTACTTCACCCGCCACGGCCCCGTCATCCGCAAGGTCGGCGACCGGTGGGTGAGCGTCAGCCTCATGCAGCATCCGGTGTCGGCGCTGATCCAGTCGTACAGCCGCACCAAGGCGAAGGACTACGCCGCGTTTCGCCGCATCATGGAGCTGCACACCAATTCGTCCAACAACACCGTGTTCGCCGATGCCGCGGGGAACATCGCGTATTTCCATTCCAACTACATCCCGCGGCGCGACACGGCATTCGACTGGACCGAGCCGGTCGACGGCGCGAACCCCGCCACGGCCTACGACGGCGTGCTGTCGTTCGCCGAGACGCCCAACCTTCTCAATCCTGCCAACGGCTGGCTCTACAACGCGAACAACTGGCCCTGGTCGGCGGCGGGCGCCGACAGCCCGAAACGAGAGCGTTATCCGCGCTACGTCGAGACGGGGACCGAAGAGACGCCCCGAGGGCTTCACGCCCTGCGCGTGCTCGGTGACGGGAAAGACTGGACGCCGGCGGCATTGATCGCGGCGGCGTTCGACAGCTACCTCCCCGCGTTCGAGCGCATGCTCCCGCCGCTGCTCAAGGCATACGACGCGCTACCTGCGGCGGACAGCCTGCGCCTGCGCCTCGCGGACCAGATCGCCAGCCTCAGGGACTGGGACTATCGCTGGGGCGCCACGTCGGTCCCGACCACCCTCGCGGTATTCTGGGGTGTGAACCTGTTGCCCCGCGTGGCGCGTGCGGCCCGCGCCGCCACGATGTCCCCGATCGCCTATGCCTCCGAGCGGGCCACTCCCGAGGAGCTGCTCGGCGCGCTGGCCGCCGCATCGGACTCGCTCGTCGCCGACTTCGGGACCTGGCGAACGCCCTGGGGGGACATCAACCGGTTCCAGCGGATCGACGACTCGATCGCGTCGCACTTCGACGACGCGCGGCCCAGTATCCCCGTCCCATTCACGTCGGCCGTGTGGGGCTCCCTCGCCTCCTTCGGCGCCCGGCCCTATCCCAACACCAGGAAGTGGTACGGGTCGTATGGCAACAGCTTCGTCGCCGTCGTCGAGTTCGGCGACAGTGTGCGTGCTCGGGCGGTGACGGCGGGCGGCGAGAGTGGCCACCCGGGTTCCCCGCATTTCAACGATGAGGCCGAGCGCTATGCGGGCGGGGCGTTGCGGGAGGTGTACTTCTACCGCTCGCAGCTCACCGGGCATACCGAGCGGGAATACCACCCATAGCGCACCAGTTTCTCCAATCGCTGACGATCGTCCTCGTCGTGGCCGCGGTCACGACGGTCGTGTTCCAGTGGCTGCGCCAGCCGGTGGTCCTCGGCTATCTCATCGCGGGTCTGATCGTCGGTCCGCACCTCCCCATTCCCCTCGTGGCCGATCCCGACATCGTGCAGACGCTGTCGGAATTCGGCGTGATCCTGCTGATGTTTTCGATCGGGCTGGAGCTGAGCGTGCGCAAGCTCGCCGCGGTGGGGCCCACCGCGGGCCTGACGGCGCTCCTCGAAACGAGCCTGATGGTGTGGGTGGGATTTACCGCCGGGCAGCTCTTCGGGTGGACCACGGTACAGAGTCTCTTCACCGGAGCGATCGTCGCCATTTCATCCACGACGATCATCGCCAAGGTATTCGCGGAGCAGGGGGTCGGCGGCAGGACGCGGGAGCTGGTGTTCGGGATTCTCGTGGTCGAGGACCTGATCGCCGTGCTCTTGATGGCGCTGCTCACGGCGGTCGCAACGGGAAGCGGCCTCTCCGCCGGTCCCCTGGCGGCGACGGTCGGAAGGCTGCTCGCGTTCCTGATCG